>JAHFHC010000036.1 GCA_023247085.1 Microcaldota archaeon
GTGTCCTAGGACACGGTTTTGCCATGCGAAAACCTAGAATAACTGAGGAAATGACCCGTGTCTGTCAAAACCGTGAAAAAGCCCGTGTATCAGGCTAATGAAAACATGTCAGTCCGTCCGTCTCTCGTCACAGCCGAAGCTCAGGAAATTAAATGGATCATCACAAGAAGAGATTTGAAAGGCAGTTGGATAAAAAGGCTCTTCTCGGTTTATTAGGAGCTAATGCCTTCTGACATTATCATCGTCATCATTTCTTGTAAAATGAAGACTATTTTTGGCAGTGCAGATGGGGGGTTAATTGAGATTTCGCCGTTTAAAATGCCTGAAAAGATGCGGCCGAATATCTTGACAACTACAATTCCGTCGTTTACAACTCGCGATGGTTCTTTGTGTTCTTCCCAGTATGGAACTTGCAAGTGTTCTCCGTCCATTTCTTTCATTTGAGATGACACTAAATCGTAAATGAAATCTAAGCTGACGCTTACAGTTGCAGAAACTGGTCCGCTATACGTTTCAGCTGGCTCAATTTTTATTAGATCATGGTCATTTACTATAAAAATGAACTTTACAACTGATTGTCCTTCATCAACTGCTTGTACGATTATACGCGCGTCGCCGCCAAATGCACTTGCAATTTTCTTAATTTTTTCCATTGCTTGTGGAGATTGACGCATTTCAGCTAGTTCTTCTGGCGTTGGTCCTTTTGGACCTTCTTCTTTTATTTTGGCAACAAAGAACTTTTTGAACATTTGTTTAGTTGGAAACACCCACATTTTCAAGTAAGGTGAAAATACTTCTTGTTCAGTGCCCCAGAAGTTTGTTCGTTTGCGTTCTTCCCAGAGTTGAACTTTGCCGAATTCGGTTTTTACTTCAGCGTGAACTTCTTTGTATTCAGTTGGCCAATCAGTTCTACCCAAGCAGCGTAGTGCACGTGCAGTATCATCAGAGTTATGTTGAAAAGCTTCGTAAACTGCGCCTATTGAACGGCCTTGTTTTTCAAAGTCTCCGGGGTTTTCAGTAACTATTTTGGCAAAAAACCATTTGAAAAATTCATCGTTAAGCGAAGCTTGTAACTCAAGTCGCTTTTTAGTTGCATCTTCAAGTTCAACAGCACAGTGCGTCTTATCTGATGTTGACCAAGCGCTTTGTTTGTATTGGTCAAAATTTTCAAACCCTTCGCCCCACGCAGATATCCAAACGTGTGGTTCTATTTCTCCAGAGTTACGCTCAGCGCAACTTCCTCCTAATTCAGCACTCGCAACTTGTTCAATGAAGGAATCTCCTTGTTTACATTGAAATTGTACAACGCGGCCATTATCTTCACTGCATCTTGCTGGCGCGCAGTCACTGTTTTGCTTGCATTCCTTGCATTGTTTTGAACTTTCGCATCCATTTTGCCAGTCGCCATCACAGTCAAAAAATCCTTGCTTGCATTCACACCATCCTTTTTCTGGAGTGCAAAATTGGTTAATTGAACAAGAATCTGGGCAAATTTGCTTTTGCCATTGTTGGTCATTTTGCACAGGCGTTTGGGATTGCGGGGAAGGCGGGTTTACTTCTAGTCCTGTGAAAGGAGAGATTGAAAAGTTAGTAAAGTTTGTATTGTTTCGGTTACTTTGTACAGTGGACGCTGTTTGAACAGAAGCATTTTGGCCTTGTACATCACGCGGGGTTTCCGTGGTTTCATTATTATTGAACTGATCCGGCGTATTTTGGTCATAGACGCGGTTTTGCTGGGTTTGGTTTTGATCTTGTGATGCCCAATCCGGTTGCTGCTGCTCTCCACGGGGTTGAGGAACGCACTGTTTTATTTTTATGCACGTGCAAGAGGTGCGGTCGGCATATTGGCATTCGCCGCATTTAATGTCACAAGTTGAAGGTATGCAAGCGGCATTTGAACACGTTTGGCTTTCTCCACAAATCGCCTGGTCTTCTTTTTGCGAACAATATGAACTTGTTTTAGCTTTAGTTAGATTAAACAAACTTTGCTTGAACTCAAATTCCTTTACGTTTTCTTTAGTGAAGTCACTTTGTTCGGTGAATATGCGCTCCATTTCGGCTATAACTTGCTCGCTTGTTGCAGCTTCTAATTCACCTCTACCAACGCGGTTCATTAGTTCATTTAAAATCTGCTGGTAATCATTGGATAGTTTTTGTGCATGTTGAAGATTTTGATTCGTTGGGTTTAAATCAAAGTTAGCGCCAGTGCGTTTAAGTTCATTTAGTACTTCCCGCATTTTTGAAATATAAGCAGATAAAGTTGGAAGCATAACTGGATTGACTTTTTCATCTGAGCGTGAAGGCAAATCGCGCATTTCAACAGCGCGTTGATCAAGTTCAATCCATGAATTAAACCCATGCCAATTTTGGTCAGTCCATTCGTCTCCACTTAAGCGCAACGTAATAAATTTTCCAGAATATACTACTGCGTTCCACTTGAGCTTATTTGAAATTCCGCCTTGTTGACCGAACCATGATTGCAAGGATTCTTTGCAACTTAATTTATTTTCGCGTAAATAATCGTTGAGCGACTGTTCAATTTCAACTGACTTCAATGCAGCTTCTTTTAGCTTTTCATCATTGCCCCTTGCTTCTTGAAAAGCGGTTTTGAACTCATTTCCAATTAATCCCATGTTGAAGTTTAAATCTCGTTTAAATTCTGGCCTTAATTCAAAATGGTAGAATAGAAACGAGCCACCATCTCTTTCAATAACTTCGGGCGAACTATCTACAATCACTCGAATCTTCTCGCCATTGTAAAGCACTTTTCTCCAAGCTGGCGCAAGCGCAGTGAGTTTAACGGATTTGCGCGATATTGGTGACCATGCCCATGCTTCTTGTTGTGTTGGTTCACCGAAAATAGAGTGCATTTGGTTCTGATCCCACCCCATTTCTTGCCATTCTCCTTCGTGATCATTTGGCTTTTCAGAAGAAATGTTTATAACGCGCGCGTTTAGTGACTTGAATAATTTCTCTCGTTCAGTAGTGAGCAAAACGTTGAATTGTAATAAATTAATCTCGCCACGTTCGTATTGTTGTGCATAAGTGGAAACAGAAGTGGTAAATGTATCTGCGAAACTAAGAGAAGCAAATGACAGCAAAACAAATGCAAAAAACCAGTTCTTCATGCTAGAAAACTTACAATCTCGCTTCTTATAAAAGCTCCTAAAGCTCTTGCAGCATAACTTTTTAGCGCGAGTCAAGGTATTGTTTTGCTTTGAATATAGTAACGCAACTTGCTCCGTGCGTTATTTCGTCTTTCATTATCATTTCAATCGCGGCGTCTAGTTTCATTTTTACAGGCGCGATTATTTCGTGCGAGTCTTTTTTAGCTACGCCGAATTTTAGTTTTCGTGCAAGAAAAAGAAAAGTGTTTTTTTCAACAAAAGTGGTTAATGGATCAGTAACTCCAAGGTCAACCCACTCTTGTGCTTCTATTCCCAGTTCTTCTTTTAGCTCCCGCTTTGCGGCTTCCAAAGGCGTTTCGTCACTTTCTATTCCTCCACTTGCGACTTCAATTGAGTCACGCCCAATTGCATAGTGGAATTCTTTTGTTAAGTAAGCGTAGTTTTCATCGTCAATAGCAAGTACTGAAACCCCGTCTTTGATTTTAATTATTCCAAATAAACCCGGGGTACCGTCTGGTGCGGTTACTTTATCTTCTCGCACTTCAATCCACGGGTTTTTGTATTTCAACTCGCGCGATTTAACCGCCCAAGGACCATGTTGTTTTTCCATAGTAGAACATTTTCACTGTTTTGATTTCCAAAGCGTATCCCCTATGCTTGCATTTTGGTTAGCTTTTCTTGCTAGCGCGAAGAACAAGTCGGATAACCGGTTTAAGTAAATGCAGAGTTGTTCGCTTACTGGCGAGTTTTCTTTTAACAAAAGCACTGACCGTTCTACTCTCCTTGAAACGCTACGGCACACGTGTAACAACGACGCGTATTTGCCACCGCCAGGCAAAATAAAATTAGTTAAAGGGGAGGTTAAACTGGTTGCCTCATCTATTTGCCGTTCAATTCGCTCTACTTCTAGGTGCGTTATTTGAAAGTCAGTACCAGCTAAAATTGC
>JAHFHC010000027.1 GCA_023247085.1 Microcaldota archaeon
AATCCAAGTGGATTCGAATGTTTGTTTTGGTGACGTGAAGCTGTTAAGTAGGAAACAATTTGGTTATAGAGAAGCCACCAAAAGTAAAATTCTTAGAAGTTAAAAGATTTCTTTGGAGAGATATACTATGCAAATAGTTGTTTTGAAAAAAAATCTTCTTTTAAGTTCATACTAGTTTTTGGCGAAAAAAAATAAGTGCTACTTGTTTTTCGACGCCATTTAGTGAATGGTTAGGCTTGAGTAGCGATGAAAGACGCGGCAAGCTGCGAAAAGCCACGGGTAGCCGCATGCAGGCATTGAACCGTGGGTATCTGAATAGATCCGAAAGGATTGCGTACTTCCTGAATTGAAATATCTTAGTAGGGAGAGGAAAATAAATCAAATCGAGATTCTGTTATTAGTGCGAACGAAAGCAGAATAGTGCAAACTGAATTCGCCCCGCAAGGAGGCGTAGATGTGGTGTTTGGCCTCGTTTTTAACACTCAAATATCTTAGCTGAAGAGAACTGGAAAGTTCCGTGCTACAAGGTGATAGCCCTGTAAGCGTAGGTGTTTGAGGTGTACGAGTGTCCCGAGTAGCGTTTCCTGGTTTGGAAGCGCGAACGCGCGAGTATTAACTTGCAACGCTAAATATAACTCAAGACCGATAGTGAATTAAGTACCGAGAGGGAAAACTGAAAAGAACCCCGAAAGGGGAGTTCAAAGTGCCTGAAACTAAATGGTAACAATAAGGCGCGGCGTGAAAGGATCTCCGCAAGGAGAACCAGCGTTGCGCCCTACTTCTCGAAGCAAGAGCCAAGGAGTTCACGAGAGTGGCGAGTACTATACGTAGGGAAACCAACGTCTCCGCAACACCTGCAAAGGTGCCAGGGAGAGGGTCTTAACCGGCCATTAGTCACTATTGTGAGACCTGAAGCCCATGCGATCTATGCCCGAGTAAGACGAAGCCGACCTACAGGTTGGTGGAGGTCTGCAACCGTTTCTGGTTTATCCGATCGGGTGACTCGGGTTTAGGGATGAAAGTTCATTCGAGCTGGGCATTAGCAGGTTCCTTCCGAAGTGTCCCGCAGGACAGCCTCGTTGGAGCCGAACACTAGGTAGAGCGACCGATCAGAAGGAAAGGGGAGTAAAATCCTCACCGTCTTGTCGAACTCCGAAGCTAGCGTTGGCATAGAAGACGAGAGTTGGGATGTACGAGGTAAGCGCGTACTCCTGGAGGGGAACGACCCCTACTACAGTTAAGGTCCCAAAGACTGGCTAAGTGTAAACAAAAGGTGTTTTGATTCTCAGACAGTGGAGAGGTAGGCTCAGAAGCAGCCATCCTTTAAACAACGCGTAACAGCGGATCCATCAAGAATCGAAGCGCTGCAAACTATCGGGACTAAAGCCAGTTACCGATACTGTGGAACTACAGCGACAACTGTAGATTTGGTAGGAGGGCGTACTGTTCGGGCCGAAGCTCGTTCGTGAGGACGAGTGGACTGAATAGTAATGAATATCTTGGTATTAGTAGCATCAATTTGGAGCGAGAATCTCCAACGTCGGAAGGGCACGGGTTTCTTGGCAACGCTAGTCGACCAAGAGTAAGCCGATCCTAACGCTACACGTAACGGTGATTTAAAGCGGAAAGGGAAACACGTTAATATTCGTGTGCCGTACAGCAGCATGTGGCAACACTAGCTTGTATTAGACGCTTGCGGATAAGTTTAGCGCATTGATTCCTTAGTGCGTTTAACCAGCATAGGACAGAGAAGTCTTGTTATGAGGAGCATCTGTTCAAGATGGGAAAAATAAACTTAATCCATGAGCCCCTGAAAACAATACAAGAAGCGCGCTGTGCGATCGTACCTAGAACCAGTACAGGTGCCCCTGGCAGAGAAAGCCAAGACGTGGCAGGAAAACCAAAGCAAGGGAACTCGGCAAGCTAGCCCCGTAACTTCGGGAGAAGGGGTGCCTACATTTTTTTCTGAGATTATATCAAAGATGGACTTGTAGGTCGCAGTAACAAGGGGACGTCGACTGTTTATCAAAAACACAGCTCTCCGCAAGATGGAAACGTTTTGTACGGAGGGTGACGCCTGCTCACTGGCAGTATCTGAAGTTGGGTTTCAACCCAGCGAAGGACTGCTAAAGAGCGGGTCTAACTCTGAGACTCTTAAGGTAAAATTACGATTTGCCTTATCAAAATCGGGCTATATGCTGGAAAATCTGGAGTATCTCAAACTATCACTGGCAATGACGTGTTGCACTTTGTTTAAAAAGCAAAGATCAGATACGTAGCTGTGATAACAATGTTATGAGCGCAGACAATCAGCAGGAAAGACTAGATGCAGAGTGGATTGTTGGATTCGTCGACGGAGAAGGATGTTTTCATGTAAGCTTAAACAAGCTAGAGAAAATGTCCACCGGTTGGACGGTTCTTCCTGAATTTAGAGTGGTGCAGCATCAACGTGATGAGCAAGTGCTTTACAGAATCAAAAAATATTTTGGTTTTGGAATAGTAACCGTTAATCATGGTGATCGAAAAGAATTTCGAGTACGTGGTTTGAAAAATTTGAATTTAATCGTTCAATTTTTTAAACAGTATCCATTGCAAACTTCCAAACAAAAAAATTTGGAAAAATTTGCAGAAGTTTTATCGATCATAGACGCAAAGCAACACCTAACAAAGGAAGGACTTGATAAAATCGCTGAAATAATTTCAACGATGAATCGGAAACCAATTCCACAGTATTTAGAATCCTCAGAGACTATACGCCTGACAGCTGAAAAAAAGCTGAAGATATAGTCCGACCTGCATAGCGATATGCAGAAGCCAACAGAAATGTTTTGGCTCCGCGAGTTTTTTTAAAATCGCGAGTAACAAACGTGAGCGTAATACCTCGCCGCTTAATTGGCGGCTCGCATGAATGGCGTAACGAGCGTCCCACTGTCCCTGCTTTGGACCTGGTGAACTTACTACCCGGTGTACATGCCGGGAACTTCTAGGGGGAAACGAAGACCCCATGGAGCTTAACTATAGCCTGTAGTTGATTCACGGTTGAAGCTGCAAAGCGTAAACAGGAGCCGTTATGCCGTACCTTCTGGGGTGCGGATAGGCGAAAGTGTGACACTGTTCTGTTTTGACTGCGAGTCTTACTTCTCCTTGTTTGGAGAAAGACAACTACAGGTGGATAGTTTGACTGGGGCGGTACGCCTTCGAAAAAATAACAAAGGCGCCTAATGGTCAGCTCAAGCGGGTTAGAAATCCGCTGTAGAGGGTTAAAGACAAATGCTGGCCTGACTGTGTTCTTAACAAAATGGAACGCAGACACGAAAGTGGGGCTTAACGAACAAAGGTATCTCCGTTAATGGGAGTCCTTTCTGACAGACAAGCTACCCTGGGGGTAATTTCGTTTTCAATCCGTAAAATCATCGGCAACGACGTGTTGCTCAAAACTTTAAATGCTGTGCTTGCTTTGCAACTATATGAATCCAGATTTCGCTTATTTACTAGGCGCATTTGGCGATGGTTGCTTATACATAAATAAAGCAAGAGGCGAGTACTGCATTGAGTACGAGCAAAAAGTAGCAGTTTGGCTTACTAACTCAATTTTGCCTAGATTTCAAAAAGTCTACGGTAAAAGTCCACGAGTTAAACAACGCAAAGCAAAAGGCGAACTTTATCGAATACGCGTATATTCCAAGCAAGCTTTTTTTGAAATAAAAGAAGCTATGCAAAATCTATCCATTCTCTTGCAAGAAGATCTCCAAGTGAAAGCATTTTTCATAAGGGGATTTTTTGACGCAGAGGGAAGTGTTCCAGCCAGAAGGCCAGGAACATCTCGTATAGAATTGAAATATACCAAAAAGATACGTCGAAACTTGCGCTAATAGCGCAGATGCTCGAAGACGACTTTGGAATAGTTTCTAATAAATTAACTAATTCCAGAAACGTTGGCCAATTGAACATACGCACTGTGCAAAACATTGCACGTTTTCGTAGTCGCATTGGTTCAGAGCATCCAGCAAAATTCAAAGCTTTAAATGAATTGTTTTAATATGCTGGTGATGGATTGAAACTGAGAACCTTATACAGGCTCGTCGCGCCCGAGAGTTCATTTTTCATGAACGATCGGGGAAACCACGAGTTCAAGTCTTCGTTTCTTCTTTTCGAAAAGTTGCACTAGTTGCAACTACTAAAAGTGGTTTTCTCTAGTGTTAACTTTAGGAGGAGTAGAAACGCAGAACTTGAACCTAATATAATCGTGGTATCTTCGTTCGTCTCCAAAAAACTCGGAATCGTAAAAATTCTGCAGTTTATTTGGGAAAAAAAGCATCGTAAAAAATGCTTTTTTTTGATAGAATATATCGACGGCGCGGTTTGGTACATCGCTATCGGCTCGACTTATCCTGGTGGTGCAGGAGCCACCAAGGGTTGGGTTGTTCATCCATTAAAAAGTCACGTTAGTTGGGTTCAGAACGTCGCGAGACAGTTCGGTGGCATCTCCTAGAAGTGCATTGCTGGCTGAGGGTAAGACTCCCTAAGTACGAGAGGAACGGGGAATCGGCGCCGCTAGTTAAGCTGTTGTCAAAAGGATTCAAATGGCACGCAGCATAGCCACGCGCTCTTCGAATAAGTCCTGAAAGCATCTAAGGACGAAGTCGGTCCCAAAACGAGCCAGCTTAGACCGCCCATAGCAGATGGGTTTGATAGAACTGAAGTGTAAACCAGGAGCTTCGGCGACTGGCGAGCTAACAGTAACTAAAGGTCAAATCTAAAAAACTAAGTAGCGCTTATTTTTTTCGCTATTTTGCTAATAACAAGTGGCTTTTCACCATAACTCAAAATTGTTTCAAACTTAACAGCTCGTTAACACCCAAAAAAAGTGTCGGCTTTCTAAAACCTATTTTTTTAGATTTTATAAAAAGTTAGTTAGCGCGAGCTCTGTCGTGTAGTTAGCCGTTCGTGGATTGCAGCTGCGATTTTCTGGTGCCTCCTAATATTTAAAATTTATGGTAAAATGTAGGCACTAGGTTTTGTGCTTTTCTAAATATTTTTCCGCCATTAGCAGCGCAGCGATTGACGTAGCGTATTGTAATTTGCGTTTTTTAATTAACGCTGGAACGTCTTTAAATTTTGTGCGTATTACTTTCAACTCTTCAGGCTCATCGCCTTGAAGTTTGCTTGGAACCAAGTTTGTACCTAAGTAAATTTCAGTAGAGTGAGTTGAGTAACCTGGCGCAGTTTCAACTGTGCCCAAGTGCACTAATTTTTTTGGTAAATATCCTATTTCTTCTTGGCACTCGCGCTTCGCTGCTTGTAAAGCTGTTTCGCCTTTGTCAACTAATCCAGTTGGGCACATGACTTCGCGTTTGTTTACGCCAGTGCAATAGAGTTCAATTAATAAAATTCTTCCATTTTTATCAACTGGCACTATAACTACGCTTCTTCTACCGTTGCCAGTTGCAGAGTCCATGTACTCGTGCTTTACTTTTTTTCCATTTGGAAACTGCAAACCTATTGAATGGATGGAAAACACTTTTCCCTTTGCGACGATTTTGTGGTTTAGGATATTTACCATGTGCGTATAAGAATAACCCATTTGTGTTTATCTTGTTACCGTTGTATTTGCTACACTATGAGTATTAAAGAAATAAAGATTAGCGTCTAAATTAGTTACAATATTTTTATTTTGATTTCGCCGTATGTTTGTTCTTGCCAAATGTCTGCTTTTCTTTCTTGCACTAGATGTAGTAGTGGCATTAGCCTGCTTGCAACGTGGCCGTTTTTGTCTTTGTTTAGCGAATTAGGGTCAAGTAATAAAGAAAATGCAAGTACTCCGTCTTTATCTTTTAATTCATTTGCCAATAAGTATAGTTTTTTTATTAATTCATGCAAGTCTTCTTTTGGCAATTGAAGTTCAAGTATTTTTGGTGCAATTGTAAGTAGTTGCTGTGTGGTTGTTGAACTGATTACGTCGTCAACTGCTTTGACTAATTCTTCTAGTGTAACTTTGCGTGAACGTGCATTGTTCGTGCGTAGTATTAATTGTGGAATTTCTTCTGGGATTAATTCGCGCGGCATAGGCTCTTCTAGTTGAAAGTCCTCTTCAAATTTATCTTCAAGTGACAGCGCATCGGCTTTAAAACGTAAGAGTAAACTAGTTGCGAGTATGACATTAGCTGGTAAACGTAAGTCAACTGCTGCAAGTTCTTTTACTTTTTGTAAGTACTTATCTGCAATTACGCCGATGTCTAAGTCCCAGGGGTTCATTTGGTTTGAATTTACTAAGTCAAGTAATACTTCGCGCCACGTTGGTTCTAAAACTAGTGTTTCCAAATCTAAATTAGAGGAGGTTACTTGTAATTGGGTGGTCTCGTCTTCCATCTTTTAAATTCTCTCAGTGGGGGGCGCCAATAGGCAAAATACTTACTTTTTCGGTATATATAAAACCTTTAGTTTATTGCTTCGGCCTTTTTTGTTTTTTTATCCTAATTGCTGTGACTGCGGCAATCGTTGCGAGAATTGCGAGTATCAGTGCGGGTAATTCAGTTGGCCATCCGGGTAGTGATGCAAATCCATTTGACCCGCTTATGCGTTTGTTGGTTGGTAGCAGTAAATTGCTGCCCGGGTTTCCCATGAAGTTTCCATTTGAGTCTCGGCTAAGCCGTTCGCCGTCAGTTGCAAACCGTGGATTCATTGCCAGGTCTTGTCCATTTAACCCATATAATTGACCGGTTTGAGGGTCGTATACTAGTATTCCGCCTGTTCCTTTTGCTTTTAGCAGTTCTTCAAGTCCTTTTAATTCATCTGGTCCGCTGTATGATAATTGTGGTTGGCCATTTTCTCCCATACCGATGTTGAATTTGAAGTCGCCTTTGTCAGTTGGTATAACGATGTCGTTTCCTTCGCGGCGCAGTGGGCCAGTGATTGGATAATCGTGTATTTCGCCGGTTTGTTTGTCAATCACTCTTAATATGGGGTTACCGTTCGCATCTTTAGTGATCATAAATTGTTTTGTAGGCGTGTCTAAAATGTGCATTCCGCTGCAACCTTGAATTGCGTCAAGTGCAGATTGTAATTCCGCAGCTGCTGCATCTCCTACTCCGGCGTGTCCTTCTACGCGTGTTATTTTTATTCCAGGTAAACCGTCCGAGCAATCATTGCGCTGTACTGGCGCAGTGCCGAATCCTTGAATTAAACCTGCGTCAACTTGTGCTAAAGTGTGTATGAATATTTGTACTTCGCCATTTGCCAAATAGTTTATTTTTCCACGTTCAGTTAAAATTGAACGTAGTTCGCCAGCATTCGCTGCTTCTGGAGAATCCGAGTGAATATATCCTTGCAATGTTACTCTCCCGTCGCTTGTTACGTCAATTGCAGCTGCTTGCTTGTAATTTTCTTCTTGAGAAGAAGTAGCTTTTTGCATTACTTCGTTGCCTGGGCTGCGTAGTTCAAATTCATCCTTAACTGCGGAATTGCGGCTAAATATAATTACGCCGTTGCTGAAGTCAAGCGAACCATCAGTGGTATATACTTGTGTCACTCGGCCGAGTACGCTGGTCAAATCACTTCCAATTTGCCTGCCAGTTGCATATTGTATTTGACTGCGGATACAACTTGCGCCAGCACATGTTGCACCAGCTGCTAGTGTTATGCTTTGCTTTGCATCCATCTCTAAAACGTTTCCAGCACAACCCGCAAACGAGGCAGTTACGTATTTATTCGGAATTAATGTAAGCGCTAAATTGTTCATTTGCTTGTGGTTTAGTGAACGGTCGCTATTTGCTATTTGAGTGCATACTCCCGTTTTTTTATCGCATAGCCTAACGCCGTCCTTATCAAATTCAGCTGCTTTGTTATCCGAGTCAAGCACTTTTCTCAATGGACACATGTTCGGCTGCTGGCTTGTAGCAGCAAAATCAGTTGGAATCCATTCTCTAGTTGCATCTTTGAGTTGCAAGTAATAAATTTTATCAACAACTAAATGCGAAGCTTGATTTTCCAATTCTCCGCGTAAATTAACATATTCGCGTAATCTAGTTGTGTCAACAGGTTGGCCAACTCCGCTTATTGCCTTGCCTAAATTTAAGTTGCTTAAAACGTCATTTGAACTAACTGACTTTAATTTTTCAGTTAATTCTCCGCTAGTTTTGTGCTTCAAGCTTTGATATGCTAAAATGGTGTAATGGTCGTCCTTGCAATTAGATGCGTATTGAAGTGCTTCTGAAGCAAAGTGACCTTGCACTAGCGTAGTTGGAGAAAGCGCGCCACTGATTAACGTTACTGTCTTTTCTAACTTAGGCCAATAACCTATTTTTCTCATAATTGTCACTGCACTTGTAGTTGCCCCTTTTTTCACTTCGAATACGGTTTTAGCTATGGGCAGCCACCCTACTAATTGATTTGCAGCTGTTGCAGCAATGTATTTGTTAATGTTGCTATCGACAACTTTTGGATCACATTTTTCATCTGGTTTAGTCTGAGCCGGATTAATAGCTTCTCTAATATAAAAGTCATAAACTACTAGTCGAACTGCGGTTAGTGACGCGTCGCTTAACCCACTTAATTTCCACGAAATAAGTGGCGCTATTAAATTAAGTGCAGCATAAAACCCTTGGAATTCTTTACGCGCTTTTATTTTAAGTGACCAACTTGCATCTTTCACTTCAATTGGCAACCGGGCATATTCGTCTTTAGAACTAAGTTGCTCGGCTATCAGTATGTCTGATTTTCCTTTCCAACTAGATTCGATTTTTGTTTGTCCATTTTGTGTTCTAAAACTAGTTATTGAATTAGCTCCGGTTCCAGGCGCTCCTTCAAGTGGTTGGTTAGCAATCCATAAGTTACCAACTTGATACGCTGCGCTTGGAATGCCCTCATCAGTAAAATCAGATAAAGCATCAGTAACCGTTCCTGCAGAAACCCAGTCAGTTGCCCGCCTGAATTCACCGATTAAATCATTGTTATTGGCAAAAACCGTTATGTAATTATCTGCATATTGCTTTTGGCTTATGCGCTGGAAAGTAATAGCATCGGTGATTTCAAATACAAATCGCCCTGGCCCAAGCCAACCCATTCCTAATACTAGCCGGTACCAAACCTCTCCTGTACGCGCAGCCAGTAGTTTTTTGATTTTATTCAAGTCAGCCGTGTACTCTTGCCCTGCAAGTTCGTTCAATGTTTTCGTTGAATCAATTTCAAGCCGGCTTCTAACTTGTGCTTTTGTAACCTCTGCAGACTCTAATGCATCAAATCCTCCAGTAGTTTTTGTAAAGTCAGCTTCGTATTTTCTATAAATGCTGCTTACATCAGCAGCAGGCGCAGCAGTTGTTGGTATCTCGCTCCTTACTTTTTCAATTGCCGCATAACGTGATGCAAATTCCGACGAACTTGTTTTTAGCGCAGGTATATCTGCGATTGTAAGGTGGTGTGCACTTCCAGCTGGGGTGAATTCTTCAAGCAACCCGTTTTCTATTTTTGTTAAACTACTTTCCAATTGAGATTTGCTTATAGTGGGTGCGCTTCCAAGCCCGTATATCTCTCTTTTTAGAGGCGTGCTAGTAACACGGCTAAATGTAATTGAGTCTGGAGCAAATTGTTGTTTTCTTGTTTCAATTTCTTTTAACTTCTCTTGCGCGCTTGTTAATGTACCGACTTTTCCAAAGAAGAAACCCATTTGGGCAACTGTCAACCACGTGTCTAGACTAACCCATGTTTTTAACCGCTTTACTGTTTCTTCATACTGCTTTGGCAAAACTAATGTAGATGCGCCTTGCAAGTCTAAGTCATTAACCGCATCAGTTGAACCTATTCCGTTTTGAACCCCTTTTAAATTTGGCGCGCCGCTATACGCAACGGTTACATCTTTAGAAAGCGAACCGACGTATGAAACTTTTCCGGTTATGTGTTGGCTATCAAGCAAACAAGCGGCATTTGGATTATCTGGTGCAGTTGAATCTTGAAGTGCAGAAAGTGGAATCTCTCCACCTGCGTTTGTACGAAGTTTATAGCCCTCAAAAGCAGGATTTTCTTCACTTGGCGAACCCTTTAATTGCGAAAGTAAATCAGCCACGCCAGCGTCATTCTTAAAACGTTTAGCAATATCGCGCGCTTCAGCATCAGTTATACGGTCAGTTGGCTTTTTGTTCAAATACGCGGCAGCGGCTTTTTTCTGTTCTTCATCAAAACCCATTAACGTAGTTGCAGTATCTAGCGGGTATACTCCTTCTGTTTTACTGCCGATGAATATATTGTTAACCACTTGAGATGGCTTGTTTTGAATCTCTTCATTGCCACTTAACCCATTTACTTGGTCGCCCCTAAAGCCCTGAACTTGTTGCCAGAAGAACATCGTTTGTTCAGGCGTCATTTCATTTAATTCACAAATGCCGCGAACATCAAACGGCGAGCTTGGCGTAGCTGTATTGGTTAAAGCAAATGTAAATGGCGCAAATAATTCAACTACAAACGCCATTAGTAAGAAAATGCTGGTTTTACGTCGGTAATCCATAGTAGTTCTTCAACTAAATAACAAGGCGTTTTTGCTTTTTAAACCAAAGGGACGCACAAAAGCAAGGCGAAAAATCAGCGTAGCGCAATACACTTGACGGCGTTATCCAGTTCAAGGTGTTGAAAAAACTTGTGGTAAAGTATAGCCAAGGTAAAATTCAATTATAACAACTGTAACTAATGTTGCTAGAAAAGTGCAAATCAACATCCATAGTATCTTTGGCGTTTTAGCGTGCCTTTTTTCTAAATAGTCATACACAAACGAAAATACAACTACAAGCGGAAATGCAAGTAGGCTCACAATCAAAGAGAAGAGCAAAACGAACCACGCTTGAGTTAAGAATGCCGAAACGTCCACCATAATAGTTGTCTTACGCTTTTCCAACATTTAAACTAACCGCTTTTTGTTACCTCCTCTTTTCCCGCGAGTCTTCGCTACTCTTTTATTGCACTTCTGTATTGTAACTATCGGTATACTGTATGCT
>JAHFHC010000011.1 GCA_023247085.1 Microcaldota archaeon
AATTAAAGAAACTTCATCCAAAGACTCATTACTCTCAACCGCAACCACCATACTATCATTAACCAAAGTACTTCCCTGACTCGGCGTCGAACCAACAAAACCCACAGAAAGCAAAACAGGTGCGCGTGTAATAGTAAGATTTCTCGGATTGGTTAAAGAAACACCTTCGGCACTTGGTGTGAATAAATAAGAGCCGGGGAGTATGTGGTCAATTGTAGTTATAAACCGAGTTGAGGAAGCTGGCGTCATATGGTAAGTTGTTACATTGTATTGATCAAGATTCCGCCATATTATGTCCGCGCTTGGAAGTGGTTGGCTTGAAGTGATTGCAATAGTCACGCTGTTTGTCTCTGATAAGGTTGTTCCATCTGCTGGTGTGGGCGCTACAAACGTTGCTGAAGGAGGTAAAATTGTTATTGAAAGGGGCGATGTAGTTGTAGATTCGCCAGTTGGAATCGTTCCTACAGCGAAAAAGGAAACACGACCACTAACTCCAGTTATGTTTGCTTCATATAATTCATTTGTAATATTAGTCATTCGCATTCTACCTATGGATAGCGGCTGCTGGAAGTAAAGTTGTGCAGATGATAACGTTTTATCTGATGAAATTCGAATCGTTACATGCGTTCCTGCAATTGTGGAACCATATGTTGGAGTTGGAGCGACGAAATCTATCACTGGTGGTTGGCTTCCATCTCCGCCGTAGCCTCCAATGGATAATATAGTTTCTTGAGAAATCGTTTGTGCACTTGAATATGCTGTTGCAGGCATTGAACTTGTTGCATTTACCATGTAAACGCCAGGCGTAAGCTCAAGTGCGGTAATCGTATGTGCTTTTTCTAGTCTGCCATCTGCAATTTCAACGTGATGGGTTTCATCGTCTAGATCAGTTATTTCGACTGTGCTTGGTGTGTTTAAGCTTGTATCCCAAGTTATAGTTACTTCGCCAGTTGAATAATCCACGACTTCGGCTTGCAAATTAGACATTGAAAGTTGTAAATTACACCAAAGAAAACTACTTTGTTTATATGCGTTAAACGCACCGTTGTAATCTTCAATAAATTGAGGTATGCCTAGGGTGTTATTTTTGGAATTATATCCTGCGCCAAATACTTTGCCAGAATAATTGCGTGGAATTTTTGCATATGGATTTGGACAAGCGGCTGTGTTTACAGTTGCGCCGTATCGCTCGCAAATGCTTAAAGCGTTATTTCTAGTTTGATTAGGATTCTTTGGCGCTAGGTGTTCATCTCGCATTATTCCAGCTAAAGGCCCGCCATCGTATAGTGGGTTAAAACACCCAGAGCAGGCTATTTTGTGGGTTGAGTTTGTTGTATTGCAGTCTAATCTGTTTAATTGCGCTTGCGTGTATTGCACTACATCTTTGTAAACTTGTGGTTCATTACTTTGTATAATAGTTGGAGTAAATGGTTGTTTCGGCGTTTTTTCTAGGTTTGAGTCTTTTGCCGCAGTGTTTTTTTTGTCTATTGTTGAAGTTTGCTTATTTGCAGTATTGGTTTTAGCGGTTGTAACTGCATTAGTGGCTTTGTTCGGATTAATTTTGGTTGTTTCTTTTGCTGAGTTAAAAGCGTTTTTGTTATAAGCAAATCCGTTGCTGTAAGACGCGGCAAATAATGGCACAGCCAAAGTAATAAGTAAAATAAAAACGAGTATTGTTAGGTGTCTGCCATGAAGTAATGTCATGGACATATATATTGTTTTTGGTTCTTTTTAACCTTTCGACGTGCTCGTTTTTTATGCTTTTTACTTTTATGGCGCTAGCCTATTTATATTCCTTGGAAATGGGATTGCGTCCCTAACTGAATCTAGTTTCAATAGCCACCGGCAAACACGTTCTGCACCCATGCCAAAACCAGCATGTGGCACTGACCCGTATTTGCGTAGTTCAAGGAACCAAGTGTAGTCTTTTGGATCTAGGTTTTGTTCTTTTAGCCTGCGTATTAATTCATCGTAATCCGCTACTCTTTCAGAGCCGCCGATTATTTCCCCAATCCCTTCAGGCGCCAACAAATCTCCATCGAGCACGGTTTTCGGATCCTTTGGATTGATTTTCATGTAAAATGCGCGTATTTCCTTGGGTAAATTAATGAGAAACACTGGTTGCTTGTTCTCTGCAACTAATATTTTTTCTTCGTCAAGACCAATTCCATCTCCCCACTTTATCTTAACTCCTTTTTTTTGTAGGATTTCAACTGCTTCATTGTAAGTCATGCGTTTAAACGGGGCTTTAATTGCCAGTAATTCTTTCGGATCCCTGCCAAATCGTTTGAGTATATCTGCCTCGTGTTTTGCAAGATAATGGCAAAAGTATTCCACCATTTGCTCTTGCAATTCGAGGTTCATGTCAAAGTCGAACCACGCCATTTCTGGTTCAAGTTGCCAAAATTCAGTTAAGTGACGTGGCGTCCTACTGGGGTCAGCGCGAAAAGATGGTGCGAATACGTACACTCTGGGGTTACCTGCAATTACTGCTTCGCTGTACAATTGGCCACTTTGTGACAAATAGGCTTTTGTGTCGAAGTACTTTACTTCAAATACTTCTGACCCGCCTTCACAAGCTGAGTTTGTAAACAACGGTGGTTGAATTTCAATGAACCCCTTGCTATCGAGGAACTCCCGGCATGCTTTCATTAAAGAATTTTTAAATTTCAACGCGTCTGCAATGCGTTGTGACCTAACCCACAAGTGACGTTGGTCAAGAAGAAATTCAATGCTTTGGTCTTTGCCAATTGGAAACGGTTCGCCACGAAATAGCATTTTGAACTCGTTAACTTTAACCTCAAAGCCACCTGGCGCTCGCTCGTCTTTTTTAACTGTTCCAGTAAGAGCAACGACGCTTGATTCCGGGTAAATTGGTTCAATTTCCTTCCAAGTTGCATCGCCCAACTGTTCTTTGTCAAGCGTACATTGTATTACCCCCGTTCCATCTTTAACAACCACAAAGTATAAATTGTTGGAACCACGCGAGCGATAAACCCAACCGCGAATCGCCACTTGCTTGTTTTCATGACTTGGCAAATCCTTTACATTAGTAAATAACGCGCTTTGTTCAGAGAGCGTTTTGTCTAGAATTTCATTTAACTTCATTTTTCCCACCTTTTTAACAAAAAAGAAATTTTATAGCCTATGATACGATTTATTGTTTTATCTACAATAATAAAGAGTGAAAGCTAAAAAAACATTTGCATCAAAAAAGCGACAAAAAGAAAGAAAAAAATAGGAAAAACGAAGATAAGCCAAAAATACTAAGGGCGCCAAATTTCTCTACTTTCCCCCGCTGCAGCAATTGTCTTTCTCCTTCTTTTTTGTGTTCTTTTCAGCCATTTTTTTCACCTCATTACATTTTTTTTGATAATCTTCAATTTTTTTCAATACGCTTCTCATTCGTCATTTGAACAATTTGTCAAGCACTGTTCTTTTCGGATACCATTTCATAGTCAATGCATTGGACACAACTGAAACTGAAGATAATGCCATTGCTGCACCAGCAAATAAGGGATTTAACAAAACGCCGTAAAATGGGTAAGCTACTCCAACTGCAACTGGAATAAGTATAACATTATAGCCAAATGCCCAGAATAAATTTTGTTTAATTTTTGCAACTGTATATTTGCTTAAGTCAATTGCAGTTGCAACATCTCTCACGTCGCTTTTTACAAGCACGATTTGCCCGCTTTCCATTGCCACGTCAGTACCTGAACCCATAGCTATTCCGAGGTCAGATTGTGCCAATGCCGGTGAATCATTTATCCCATCTCCAACCATTGCAACTACTTTGCCATTCGCTTGCAATTCTTTTACTTTATCGGCTTTGTTTTGCGGTAACACGTGCGCCAATACATTTGATGGTGAAATTCCCACTTGTCCGGCAATTGCTTTTGCAGTGCGTTCATTGTCGCCTGTAATCATGTAAACTTCGATTCCACTGCCTTTCAACTTTTCAACTGCTTCTTTTGAAGTCTCTTTTACTGCATCGGCAATTGAGATTAAACCAATTGCTTTTTTGTTCACCACTATGAAAACTCCGGTTCGGCCATTTTCTTCAGTTTCGTCAAGCGCTTCTTCAAAGCCATCAGTTGAAATTTTTAATTCTTTCATGAGTGAAGGTGACCCGACAGTTACTTTTTTGCCCTTTACAGTTGCGGTTATTCCTTTGCCGCTAATTGCTTTGAATTGTTTTGGCTCGGTTATTGCGAGTTTCTCTTCTTTAGCTTTATTGACAATTGACTCAGCAAGTGGATGTTCTGACCTGCTTTCTGCACTTGCGGCAAGCGCTAAAACGACTTGGCGTTTTTCGCCCAACGTGTAAACGTCAATCACTTCTGGCTCTCCTTTTGTTAAAGTTCCCGTTTTGTCAAATATAACTGCGTTCACCTTTTTTGCCACTTCAAGTGCAGCCGCACTTTTAATCAATATACCTTTTTCAGCTCCTTTTCCAGTGCCCATTATAATTGCAGTTGGTGTAGCGAGGCCAAGCGCACATGGACACGCAACTATCAAGATTGAAATGAAAATTGTTAAGGCAAAGAGAAAAGTTTGACCTGCGATGAAATACCAGTATACAAACGCAACAACTGCGATAACTGCAACAACTGGGACAAACACGGCAGATATCTGGTCAACTAGTTTTTGAATTGGTGGCTTGCTATTCTGTGCTTGTTCAACGAGTTTGATTATCTGCGCAAGGAGAGTGTCTTTGCCCACCTTTCTTGCTTTGAATGTAATTGAACCGTGTTCGTTAACTGTTCCTGCCACTACTGCGTCGCCTTTGCGTTTTGTCACAGGCATACTTTCTCCAGTAACCATGCTCTCGTCAACCGTACTCTCTCCGCTTATGACAACTCCGTCAACTGGCATTTTTTCTCCGGGCTTTACAATCACCAAATCGCCGACAACCACTTGCTCAATTGGAATTTCAATTTCTTTTTTGTTTCGTATCACAAGCGCGGTTTTCGGCGCGAGACCCATGAGTTTCTTAATCGCTTCACTTGCACTGCCACGAGCGCGTGCTTCCAAAAAACGGCCAAGGAGAATAAACGTTGCAACAACCGCTGCGATTTCATAATACGCTTCTCCACCTATTCCAGCAAACGTAACTGCTGTACTGTACAGAAAAGCTGCACCCACCCCGATTCCAACTAATGTGTCCATTGTCGGCATTTTGTTAATTATCCCGCGTGCGCCGCGAGTGAAAAATTCTCTTCCAGCGTACATGACTGGAAATGACAGTAGGAATTCAATGTAAAACAAGTTACTTGCAATAATATCGGGAAAAATAATGCCAACGAAGCCGCCCATTGCTAGAACAAGGAGTGGAATGGAAAAAATAGCTGCGAGAATCACTTTCAGTTTATACTCTTGAATTTCTTTTTCCTCTGCATTTGCACTTTGCTTTACACTTTCCGCAGTTTTTTCAACCAAAGTGTAGCCCGCGGACGTAACGGCTTCTTTTATCTTTTCAATTGGCGCTGTGCCTTCAATAACTGCATTACGCGTGGCAAAGTTAACATTCGCGCTATTTACTCCGTCGAGTTTTTTCAATTTTTTCTCTATATTGGCTGCACAAGATGCGCAGTGCATTCCTATTACTTCAAATTCACTGATCATTTTTTCACTTCTTATTTTATAGTGTAGTTAAACACAAATGTGCCAGCTATTGCGATTATGAAAATCGCTACAAACAATGCAAGCAGCGCCTTTGGCATCTCCTCTTTTCCAGTTTCTTTGTATGCCACGTAAGCTATTTCAAAGCTCATCAACGCAACTGACGCGATCAAGAATTGCATAAATAATTGTAAGTTTACAAAGCGCATCATGAACCCAAGCATGGCGCCCATTGTGCCGCCCATGAAACCAGCCATTACTCCCTCCATTCTTCCAAGTGGCCCGCCGCTTCTACCAATTGGTATTCCAACAACGAGGCCTGCGATTGTCCCCAATATAGTGCCCATTAAATAGTCTCCAGTTGGCAAAGCATAAAGCACGCCGACAATGAGTCCAGGCAAGTTTCCGTACATCATTCCGTTCATCATACAACACATTTCGCTTAAACGCGCTTTACGCTCATAAACATAGTAAAGCGAGAGTAGCGTCATTGCGCCCATTGTTATAAATGCAAAAACCCACGGAAACATGTCAACCATTTTCAATCACCATTTTATACAAATTATTTGTTTATCATTTATCTTTTTTTCTTTATTACTTTGCTTTTCTTTATTTAACGAGAAATTATCGTTATATCTATTTTAGATATGTTGTAAACAGATAGGTATAAATAAGTTGCTGCCGAAAAGTACTCATATGGCTATTGCAGTAACTAGTTTGTCGAAAATTGCAGTATTAATATTGTTACTTCAGAAACCAAGGCACGGTTATGAGCTGATGAAAGATATGCGCGAGAAATTTGGCTATAAGGTAAGCGCAGGCCAAATCTATCCATTTTTATCTGGTCTTGTGCGTGCTAAACTAGTTATAGTAAGCAAAAAAGGTCAACGCGATAAAAAAGTTTACACTTTAACGTCCGCTGGCTCAACTTTTGCTAATAAGGCACTTCATAGTTTTGAAGAATTAATTGAACTAGCAATTGCAAAGAAACTTCGCCAATGCGCGCACTGTGGCTGTAAGGTATTTGGCAATTCTTACAGTGAAAAAATCAACGGCAAAAAATTGCACTTCTGTTGCGGCTCTTGTGCAAACGCATTTAAAACAATTAAACGTGGAATATAAATATTTGAAAATTTCTGGTGATATTATAAAATGGCTAAAATTTTACAGATAATTTTACTCTTATTCATCTTCGGCATAGTTGCAGCTATTCCAATCATGTTAAACAACGCTTCATTTACAGGTGCTTCATCTTTAGGCGCAGGCGGCGCTTCAACAGCTCAACTTGTGAACGGCGTACAAGAAATTAAGATACATGCCTCCACTAGCGGCTATTCTCCTTCTGCTTTTACAGTTAAAAAAGGAATACCCGTAAAGCTACTTTTCAGCGCAGATAAATACGCTGGCTGCGGCACTCAGCTTATAATACCTGATTTTGGTGTCAATGTAATTGCAAGCGAAGGCCAAGAAGTGCCAGTTCAATTTACTCCAAACCAAGAAGGGGTTTTTGCCTATCGCTGTTCAATGAACATGTTTAAAGGAAAAATGACTGTTGTCGCGTGATGAAATGAAAATCACAAGTGTCTTACAACAAAAGCGCTTTCTTGCAATTTTTATTTTTCTCTCTCTTTTGTTTACTGTATTTTATTTTTTGGTAACTGGCACGTACGTGATCTCCCTATACCAATTTAACGCTACTCTTGAACCACTCCGACTATTCTTGATAATCTTGATTTCTATTTTAACTGGACTTTCAATCACGTTGATGTTTTACAAACGTGAACAACCCCTTGTCTGTAGCCAAAACGCACCAGCTTTTTTTGGAAGTATAATTGGATTATTTACAACTAGTTGCCCCATTTGTTTTCCTCTCCTGTTAAGCGCAGTGGGGGTTGGTGGGAGTTTTGCACTTACAATCTCACAAAATGCAGTGCCAATTCAAATTGCAAGCATCATCTTGTTAATTGCGTCAATTTGGCTGATAACAAAAAAGTAGTTTATGGCAAGAAGTCTTGGTTCTTTATTTTTTCTGGCAAGTAAGTGTTGGAAATGTATTGCAGTGATTTGCTTGACAGTGCTTGGATTTCAGCTTTGAGTTTCTTCTCTAAAAATAAGTCGATTTCGCTTTGCCATTCTTTTGTCTTAAACCACGCGTATGCTTTCATTTCCTCTGCGCGCTTTATGTCAACTTCTTTTGCCTTAATTGTAACGTTGCGCAAGTCATAATGTTCAATGTCACTTGTGCTCATGCCTAGGAACTTCAAATCTGGACAGCCAAGTCTATTGCTTTCGTGAGCTAATGCCATTGAACCGTACTTCATAGTTGAGTAAATGTACCACCCGTATGGGTCGGAATCGGTTAAACAATAACAAGGTATTTTCAATTCTGTGCTAATGCGTTGTAGTAACCGTCTCGCTCCACGTGCGGCTTGCCCTGCAGTTGTCATTAGTAAACACTTGTTTTTCTTCCAGTACCCGTCTTCGTTTAAACGGTCGAAAATAGCGTTTTTCTCTGCAACTAGCACATATTCGATTCCAACGTCTTTGAATTCAATTTGTTCTACAATCGAAGGCACAGCCCAGCCGCCTGAACCCATTCTGGATAAGTCAATACTATCTACCTTGTCTCTCACGCGGTCAAGTACAGTTAAATCTCCAGCCATTCTGCCTTTAGGTTCTGCGCGTAAATGTAAGCGTTCACGAAAACTATCCATTGCTACTTCTAAATCTACAATTGCCAAGTCACTTTCTTTTTGTTCGTCAATTGTGTCTTCCTTGAATCCCTTTATAGTGCGTTTCTTAGCATAGTAAAGGTCTCGAAGAGTAGCGGTTAAGTTATTTCCAAGCAAATCTTTCTTTACATAAGATGCAACAAGCATAGTTTGCATGAACCTGCGCGCGTGTGCTACGTTAAACAAGTAACGCTTTGACATTTTGTCGCCAAGCAGAATTTTTTTCTGTTTTTCATCGAATAAAACATTAGCGCTACCGCGAACTGGGATATCAATGTGCAAGTTATCGCCTGCGTCAACTTCTTTTACAAGCTCTGAACCTAGTTGCGAGATTTTTGTTTGCATTTCTTCGCGTTTCTCTTCAGGAGTTTGAGTTTTTGATTTATTTTCGGTTTTTGCCATGTGAATATTTTTACCCATGCGTAGTTTATTCGTCTTGAATTTCTTTTTCCGCTTCTTCGTCTAAATCTTCAACTTCTGCCTTTTCTGCTTCTTCATCCATTGCTTCCATTAAAGCGGTTCTTTTTT
Source organism: Microcaldota archaeon (assembly GCA_023247085.1). Lineage (GTDB taxonomy): Archaea > Micrarchaeota > Micrarchaeia > Norongarragalinales > UBA8480 > JAHFHC01. The sequence goes on from JAHFHC010000011.1 coordinate 8,886, forward strand.
CCGCGATCTTGCGCAGTTTATCTTGAAGGTCTTTTTGTGGTTTGCCTGTAATGTCGTGAAGTGCTTCTGCCACTTCGCCAATGTACTTGAAAAATATTTGCCTGCGTTGCTCTTGTTCCTCTGCTTTTTGCATTGCATGAAGATAAATACTCACTTGCCGTGCGCAGTCCATAATCGCATTGCGCATCTCTTGTACGATTTCATCTTCTGGGCTTACTGCCATTTTGCCTGCGCCAGTATAAGGCACGTGTATGCTAACTAGGTTAATGAAAATTGAAATTGGTTGATTTTCCCAGTCTTTTAAGTCATAGCGATTCCAGTCAATATTTTTCACTGCTTCCATTGTTGCACAAGACCCAGCGTCAAATAACAATGGCGTGCGATTAGCATAGCGAAGTACTTCTGCTTTAGTTTGGCCGCCGATGTTTGCCCCGGCTTTTCCACCATATGCAATTGCTGCTTCAACTAGAAATGGAATTCCGCCCCGGAAAACTTTTGGCTTTCTTTCAATTACCTTTAGTTCGTCAGGTTGTAACAAATTCTTAAGTGACTTTTCTATGTGTGATTCGCCAATTGGAATCATGGCATCTGTTTCTGGCGCAATCCACTTTAATTTTTGAATTGTATTTACAATTTTTTCAGCTTCTGGCCACGTTAATGCGCGCGGCGCCCTGTCAAAATTGACATCTGGTATCAAAGTTGCGATTTCTTTTACTTTATCAGCAGAGAAACGGGAAAATTCGCTGGTTAAAAATGAAGCGATTTTGCGGCTTGTGGACGCGTGTGCCATTTCAATTAAATCTGAAGTTGTAATGCCCAGCGGATGAGGCTGCACTGCCTTTGGCTTTGCTGGAACTTCTTTCACCGCACGTGGAAATACGATGACTTCTTTGTTTGGCTCAACTAGCGTAATTTGGCAGTGCGGGTTAGCAAGGGCAGTGCGGCGCAAGTATTCATAAACACTGTACTCGCTTCGATTGTAAGTAACTTCAGAAAATTCAAATTCAATGCGTATTCCCCTGTAATTTTTTGAATATTCTTTTTCATTTATTATAACCGGCGAGTTGCTCTTGACGTCAATTGCCAAGTCGCACTCGTATACTTTGTGATCGCCAATACCGCTCTTAACGTGGGTATTTTTTCCAGTTGTTAGTTGTGAGAATAGCACTGCATACGAAATTCCAATTCCCTGTTGCCCGCGTTTTTGTTTCATCTGGTGAAACTTTGTACCAGCCAGTAGTTTCCCAAATGCTTGGCCAATATTTTTCTTTGGCACTCCAGTCCCATTATCTTCAGTTATAACTTTTATATGCCCGTCTGGCAACTCTTGTATCTCCACGTAAATATCCGGCAATACCCCTGCCTCTTCAGCAGCGTCTAAACTATTGCTAATTGCCTCGTGAATAATTGTGGTTAACGAACGCACTTTTCCAGAATATCCTAACATTTGCCTGTTGCGTTTGAAGAACTCGGCAACTGAGTATTCCTTGAACTCCTTTGAAAGTTGTTCTTCTGTTGGTAACGGTGGTTGTTTTACTTCTGTCATGAATTATCAATTCTCTGCTGTATTTTGAGACTCTAAGAATCGGTAAACGCTTTCGTGGGGTGACCCTTCTAAAAGGCGGATAATCGCTTCTTTTGCATTTTGCAAGCCCTGGAATTTCCCAATAATTGAAACGTTATTTGTTAAGTTCGAAACCATTATATGTGTGTCGCTTAACTCTTCCAGTTTCTTCTTTGCCTTACCGCCTTCGCCAATTATTCTAGACTTAGCGCGTTCAATGCCTTTTTCTTTTCTTCGAAAGGCACTTTCTAAATCAACTGTTTCAATGAAGTATTCGTCAGAAAACAATTTATATGCGTGTTTTGGCTCAAAACCATAAATTAATGCTTTTATCACTTGTTCAGCGATCCATTCAGCCCCGCCTTTTTCCTCATCTTTAGCGCTTATTTCAATTTCGTCGTTCGTCTTTATTTTGAGGTAGACTTCGCCGCGTTCTTCAACTTCTTTTAAAACGCCTGCAGTGAGGTGCCGTTTGCTTGACTTTGAAATTTTAAATGCGCGCATAAAACAAAAACTCTCGATTAATTGATTCTTATTGACTAATTTTATAATTTTTTTAATTACTAATTGTTTTTTTATTGTTTAATATTATTATTTATTTTTCTGGGCAGTTGTAGCAATGTAGCGTCTATTGTTTTAAAACGCTTGCCATAACTTCTTTTTCCGAAGTGTCAACGCCGTTTTTTGCGAAGAATTTTGCAATGTTTCGACAATCTGCTTCTAGGAATTGCCTTGCTAGCGGGTGTTCTTTTTTCACACTTTGCGCCCAGTCGATTAACCAAACTCGTTCTCCGTCGGTTAAAATGTTAAATTCATTTAAGTCTGCATGCACGTAACCTTTTCTCCACAGTTTAGCCATATTGTCAACTATTTTTTCAAACAATTTGCTCACGTCAACTTCTTCTAGTGGTAATTCTTTCAACCGTGAATACGGTACCCCCTTTTCGCCCAGGAATTGCATCACAACTATGTTATCGCGTTGCTTTAATGGAACCGGTGCAGATACCCCTGCGCTTTGACACGCTTTAAGATTAGAATATTCTTTTCTTGCCCATAGTTTTACAAGTGAACGGTAATTCATGCGAAGTGACGGAAAACGAGGATCGCCTTCAATATACTTAATCATACTGCGCTTGAGAAAAGAAGAAGTTTCATACTTGAAAATTTTAACTGCCACGTCGCCATTTGGTGACCTTGCTTTAAACACAACTGCTTCCTTGCCTTCAGAAATTGGGTAATCTAAACCGCTAATTACTTTAGCATTTTTCAAAAAACTGATTACGTAAATGGTTTTGTCATCAAGCACGTGCCCAGCTATCTTGTTTACTCCGTGTAATATTTTATCCTCGCGCTTCGGGCGCTTGCGCTTTTCTAATCGTCTAGCCATAATTAGTCTACGTTTTAATTATTCCCATTCGCTTGAGGTTGTCCGCTTGTGATTTTGTATACCTATAAGCAATGTCCGCTTTTTCATTTGGTTCAATTGACCATGGCTCAACTAGCACGTAGTCTCCTTCAATTACCCAAATGTGTTTTTTGATTTTGCCAGGTACCCTGCACATTCGTTCTTTGCCGTCAACGCATTGTACGGTCATGCGCGCCCCGCCCATTAATTGCGTAACTACGCCGAGAACTTCGCCTTTTCTAGGTAAGCGCACTCTTGCTTCTGTTTGTCCGGTTGGTCCATTATAAGTCATTTTTTATTCACGCACTGGATTAACTGCACCGCATGCTTCACATTTCAAAACTTTACCATGTCGCTCGCCAGTTGACTGTAAGTGAGTGTCTGGCTTTCCACATTGAGAGCAAAGCACTTGTGTTTTGCAGTATAAATTTAATTTTTCGTTTACTTGTTTATCGCGAAACTTTCCATGTAAAAGTAATCTCCCGCCTTGTTGTAGTTCTCCTGGAACCGCAAGTTCCTTGAATAGAAATTTAGAAACTTCTTCTGGCTTACGGCGTAATTTAGAACACGCGTTTTCAAAATTTTTCACAATTGTTTTACTGCCTTGATTTAACACTTCAACAATCGGGCACTCAAATCGCTCGCCTGTAAAAGTGTTTTTTTTCGGCAACTTTGCATACAAATTATCCAGTAAAGCTTCGTAGTTATAATTACTCATAGCTAACAAGTTAGACACTCGGTTATTAATAAAGGTCGACTATTTTTTTTCCACTGGAGATTTTGCGATTGGCGGTTCGGTCTTTAAAGAAGCATGGCAATCCCAATTCCGAGTAGTGTTCCGAGTGTTATTGGCGGTAGTGCCGGCCAGTAGCCACGGTGTTTTTCAAGGAACCACAACAATATCCCAATGCCTAAAATTGATCCAATTAAACCAAACACTGCAGGTAACGAAAAGAGCAATATTTTTATTCCAACTTTATTAGCAGCTACGATTAACATAGCTGGAATAACTAAGTCGCCTGTGCCGAGCTCGAGTTTTTCTTTGTTTCCCGTAATCTTCAATGAAAAAGCAGCTTCACGTTGGTTTAAATTTTTCGCAAGTGTCACCATGTGCTTAGTGTAAAAAACAGCAACTACGTCGTAAATTGCAAGTAAAGTTGCTAATATTGCGGCTGGTAAAACATCCAAGCTAGAGCCAAGTAATGCGCCAACTACAATTACTGTTGCGATTAAGAAGTATTGCCGTGTTTCGGGCCACTTTAGCCTAATTGCAATTCCAATTATGGCTACGATTTCTGGAATTGGAAATGCGAAAAATAAAGCAAGGAGAAGTTGAATTGCTGTGAATTGCATTAGTAACTCGAGCAAGCGGAATAATATTTTGCCTTTATAGTATTTTAGCACCACTAGGAGAATAACAGCGAATACAACTATTGTTGCAAATAAAATGAAAGAGTTGTCTGTACTAGCGGAGTTTTGTACAAATGAAACTGATTGTTGAATAAACTTTGTACCAAGGAGCAAAGCAGCTATTTGTACAAATGCGAATATCAAAAAAGTTTTTGTAATTACTTGTTTCAAAAAGACAAAACCGCCGTACAATTGTAGACTATAATCAGATAAAAAGAGATGAGTCGACTGACCAGCTTAACGAAATTTGCTTATGTGGGCTTTCACCAGTCTGTTTTCTTTCTTGCTGTTTTAACTTGTCCTGGTCGTGGTTCGTATAAGTCGCCTTGTCGTTTTAAGTCGTCTATCATTTTTCGGCAAGATGGTTCGTCTATGTTAACTGCTGCGCATTCTTTTACTACGTCGTCAACTTCCACTACGTCGAATTGTTTTTCGAGGCTGTTGATGACGTTGATTAGTGTACGTAGCTTGTCGACTTTGCTCTTGGGCTGGCCGATGTTTACTATGTCTGAGTCAATTACGCCTGTTTCTTTGTCCATGAAAATGTCATGTAGGACAAACGAGACAAGTCCAATTGCGCGTTCAGCGTCTTGTAGTTCAACTTTTTGTGATAGGCGGACTTTTGCGCTTGCTTCTGCTAGTCGGATGACTCCTTCAACTTGGCGGGCGGTTATTGGAAATGTGTTGCTTTTTTTGCCAAGTTGGCGTAAGTCAATGTAAAATTCTTTGATTTTGTCAATTGCTTCTGGGGTTAATTGTGGAAACACGGTTCGTCGAGCGTATGCGACGTATTTGCGGAGGAATTCAGGTTCAAGTGGGGCAAGTATTTCGCTGTCAACTGGCACTTTTTCTTTTGATGCGCCAAGCGTGTGTCCAAGTACAATGTGTTCAACTAACTTGCGGTCATGTGCTTCGTCTAAAATATCTCTAATAGCGAATATCAAGTCAAACCTGCTGATGAGGGTAGCTGGGATGTCGAATTGCGTTGCTGGTGGAGTGTTTGGGTCAAATCTGCCAAATTTAGGGTTTGCAGCTGCAAGTATAGCTGCCTTGGTTTGAAAAGTTGTTACCATTCCCGCTTTTGCGATGCTGATTTTTTGCTGTTCCATTGCTTCGTGAAGTGCACTGCGGTCGTCGTCGGACATTTTGTCAAACTCGTCCATTAGCACCATTCCGCCTGAAGCAAGTACCATTGCACCTGCCTTGAGAATCCACCCGCCAGTTAACTCGTCTTTTTCAGCTGAGGCTGTGTTATGAACCAGTAATCCATTTGCCAGGAATGCGTGTTGTCCTGGAATTGTGAAGTCATATACCCATTCGCTTTTCGGTGGCCGACGTTCTAGATTAGCTACGTGTTCCCATTGCACATCTGTTTCTGAGAGTACTTTGAGTATATTTGCTTCTGGCGCGTCGCATTGCTGTTCTAAAAATTCGGCTATTTTAGACAAATATCGCCGTGATGGAAGGCAAGGGCTTGTGTTTCGTATATGCGTCCATGAAATTATTGACTGTGGAATGTGATAACGCTGCCTTAGAACTTGTAGCCACGTTGTTATAGGTAGCACATCTACATTTGTGTTGGACTTGGTCTGAACTGATAGTAAGTTTTCGAGTTTTGCTTGTTTTTCTTTTCTCCAGAAGCCAATGTTCTTTGCATATGCTTCGAAGTTTTCTTTGCCGCGTATCTCTAGTTGGTATTGTAATTGCTTTGTTTCTACTTTTTTGCTTTGAATTACGCTTATTTTGCCACGTTTGTCCCTTATTCGCAGTTTTGCAGTTACCCCGAACCATTCAAACAAGATTAGTAATTTCCTAGCGGCTTTTTTGCTTGCTGTTGTTAAGCCAATTGACGCTGACCCGTGTTTTGGCAGTGCAACATAGCCATCAGTGTCCATCCAGCCGCGTATAAACGCCGCTACGTTTTCTACCCCGCTTTGGGTTATTGACGGCGGTAAGTCAATTAAGTGTGATTTTTCTCCAGCTGGTGCGCCTAGCTTTGTAAAGATGTCTCGAATCACAGTTGAAGCGACTCGGAGTTGTGGCGTCTTATTTTCGTAGGAAAATACGTTTGGAGTTACTGTAAATTCTTCTTTGAATAATTTGCATAAGTATTTCAAATAAGGCACTGAACTTGAAGTTATTCTGATGCCGCCGTGTTTTCCAACGGCTAAATCGCCGTCTCCGGCAACTACTCCTGCTAAGTAAGCTATTTTTGGTGTTAGGGTCAACGGGATTGAAACGTAGCTTCCTGCGCCGGTTTCAAGTTTTGTCACTTGTTCGAGTAATTTGTTTTCCGTTATTTCGGCTTCTTTACACATTGAACGTAGTAAATCAAGTGGGATTCTATGATTTGTCAAGCGGTATGCGTAGAGCAAGTCTCGAGTTATACCATAAGTTGAAGCTACGTTTTGCAGCGAGCCTTTTTTCTTTGCTATTTTATCCGTTACATTTGTAAAGAACGGCGTAATCGAGTTAGCTATATATATATTTGGAGAATAAACAAGTGGAAGCAAGTGCGTTGGTTTGCCTTTTAGGGCTGGGTGTGCGCGTGAAGATGCTATCCATTCACTTCCAGTTAATTCGCCTGATTTTTTCCATTTTATCTCGCTGTTTTCAAACACTAATATTGGCGTGGCAGTTGTTAGCGCGAGGTGTTTTCCGCGGCTAGTTGTTAAGCCAATCATTTCTTGCGGCGCCTTAATTTTCCAAATCTTCGTGGCAGGTGCAAAACCAGTTTTAAGTTGGTCAAGATCAAGTGTAGCCACTTTGAGATTTGCTTCGTTTGAAAACGCTCCTGGTTCTTCTTCTGTGCTGTCTTCATTTTTAAATTTAGCTTCAATCAATTGTCCAATTTCATGTAACCCCGCATCGTTTAACTCAACTAGCGAATCGCCTTCTACACAAAGACCAACGCCCGAGGTTCCTTTTCCACTTGTGAAAACTGCTTTAGGCGCCAAGCGTACAATATATTGTAAAATCGCGCTTTTTCCGATTCCGGGGTCTCCTATAAGCAAAATGTGCGTGTCGTTTCGAATAGTATGGCCATCTGGAAGTCTTTTGTTGGGTGTACCGCCAAATAGTTGAAGGGCAACTGCTTGTTTTAATTCATTATAACCATAAATGCTCGGAGCAATGCTCTTGTTGATTTTTTCAAACACATCTGCTTTGCTTGCAAGTTCCTTTATACGTTGTTCTTCTTCTTTTGAAATTTCAATTTCTTCAAACTCCTGTTGCATTTTATGCAAGTGAATTACGTCCATGTACTTGCTGTACACGCTGCTCTTGCCTTTACCTTCTTTATTTGGCTTCAAACGCAAAACGCCAGTTAAAACTAGTTTTTCGCCAGGTGATATTTTGTTTACCAAGTCAGTCTCTAGCCACAAGTCAACGTGTGAAGTTGGCGAGTTACCGCGTAGTTTTTCAACTAATTCTTGTATGCGCGCACGTTGCAAGTTAACGAATTCACTTTTTTCTTCAAGTAAATTAAAATGATTGCGGCCACACTTACACTGCGTTGGCGGCTTAATTGGCTCAGTTTTATCTGGAGTAGTTGTAGTAATTTGCCAACAATGCACGCATTCCCATAATGCGGTTTGCATCCTCGGATAAATATCAGTAATCCAACTTACGGTTCCCTCGACCCTAATAATTTTATCAAGTTGACTTGCACCTAGGTTTTGCACTGAAGCACTGTAAACATCTGGCAAATTGAAAAGCCGCAATTTTGGCAAATAAAGTTCCTTTGCAATAATCAACGCGTGAGTATTAAGAGAACGCATTGCATCCTCTGCAATTGGAATATACTTATCAGGAAAAGCAACTAAATTATCAGCTAATTCAGGGTTAAACCGCTGTAATTCGGAATAGTCAAGCTCTAAACAAGGCTGTTGTGGAAATAACGTTGCTAGTGTTGTCAGCTCTTCATTTTTTCTAGTTGAGAAAAATTCTTCGAATTGAGCGTAAATTTCTTCGCGTTTAATTGTAACTGCCTCTTCCACTAGAATACTACCTCTTTGCCAAAAAGTATGTGCTTTATTGCATACGCTCTCACAGTTTACTCGCTCGTGTATTAAAGCATTTTTTAGGGATTAGTGGAACCTAGGGGGCATAACCTTTTCGCAACACGTCACTGCCGGTAAAACTACTGTCAAGTATTAGCGTGTGCCTCTAGCTTTATCTAATGGGTAAAATAAAGCAAAAACGCCGTTGGTTTTATTAATATCTATGTCGTTATACTGCATAAGATATCAAATGAAAAAACTATTCTTTTCTCGTTTATTTACCCCCCTATTTTTATTTGTTTTATTGGGGTTATTTGCTTCAAACGCACTTGCATTGCCAAGCGCTTCTTGTTTTGAATTAGTTTCCCCACTTCCAACAACCACATCAGCTGCACCGTTTTTCACAATTGGCGCTGATGGCACATTTTACGTTATGGAACAATTTGGCACTCCAGTAGACAGCGGAAATGCCGTGCTTTACAAAAGCGCTGATGGTATTACATGGTCAAGCTCTTCAGTTCCATTAACGCACGTAAATTCATTTAATTCGCTTCCAGATTCAAATAATCCGGGTGTGTTGTTTGCTGGTGGAGTAAATTCTTATGCTGTATCAAAAGATGGCGGTCAAACTTGGATTAAAAAAGGCGGAAGTGGCAGTTCAAGTTTAAATGGAAATTTTTCTTCCACTACACTAAATACACAAAGTAGCAAGCAAATACTAGTAATTAATACTTCAAATAGCTCAATTTATAGACTAAACCCTAGTACTGACAATTTAGATATTTTTAACCAAACCACTTGGGGTCCGCTTTTCCAAAACATCACTTCTTACGGCGATGGAGTTTTCTTAACTTACTACTTAAGCCTTCCCGTAGTGATCTTATTAAACACAACAACTCGCGAATCATACGTTGCTTCAGACCTTGGCGATATGACGGCATGGCTAGCGCTTTCAGATGGCTCGTTTATAATTGGGAGTTCAAGTGGTAACGTCGTTAAGCACAACGATTCTTGGTCAGGAACAATAGCTGAAATAGGTGCGCCAATTCTCTCGTTTGTCGAACAAAACGGTAAAGTCATAATATTTGCAAATTCAACTGATCCTGCTAGGTCAGTTGCTGTTTACAATAAAGCCGACGCGAGTTTATCTTACATTGAACTTAATTCAACAACCCCTTCGTCAGCCTTTTTGCCTGTTAGAAGCTTAATTCGCTCTGCAGACAATAAATTATACGTACTTGGTTGGAAAAATGCTACGAATCCATGGAGACTAAAAACATTAAACTCAGTGTGTCCATCGTCAAACAACGCGCCTGTAATTGATAGTTTGCTCCCTCCAAGCAACGCAACATACGATTTATACCATCCTGTCCCCTTCAGTGTAAACGCATCTGATGTTGACAATAACTTGCTAAGCTATAACTGGACTCAATTAACTGGTCCAGCTTTAAACACATCTAACCTAGTTAGCGGCGCGTTTAATACATCTTCCTTTGAAGTTAGCTTTTACGTTCCAGGAAATTATACGTTCGCAGTAAATGTAACTGATGATGGCTCACCATCGGCAAGCGCCATTGCCACTGTTTCAGTAAACGCAGCTCGCTCAGAAGGAACTTGCGCTTCGAGTTCTGAATGCAATTCTGGTCAATCCTGTGTACAAAATGAATGCGTAGCTTCTGCACCTGCTTGTACCTCTAACTCTCAATGTGCTGACAATGAACGATGTTCGAACAATGCATGCGTTGAACTAACATGTAATACCGATAATTTACTGTACAATCACTCGTGTGTTCCACTTTCTTCAGTAAAGATTTGCGCAAATACTCCTCACGCTGAACCTGGAAGCTGCTGTAATGGACAATGGATGCCTGGGCTCAGCCAATGCCCTGCGCCTATTAACACAAGCGCTACTATACAACCCACGCAAAACCCAATTGCTTTTGTAGATTCACTAACAAAAGGCGGCGCCAGCAACACGCTTCTACTCACTGGCGGCGCAGTGCTTTTACTGTTACTTTTAGCACTAGTTTATTTCTTATTCTTAAAGAAAAAACCGCCAAGCGAAGATGAACCAGTTGAAGAATCCCTAAGCGAACAGTCAGATAGATAAAACGGGGGAAAAAGACAGTCTGCCTTTGTTTTTTGCTATTTCGGCATTTAATTCGCGTATGTAATCGGTTTTTTATTCTTTTAACTCCTTCAATATCTTTCCTTGAGCTTTGGTTTCTATGCCACTAGAAAAATTAACTAATTACACTGCAAAAGAACTTGAAGAAAAAGTTCGTGCTTACTGGGAAAAAGAACAAGTTCCACAAAAAACGCAGAAGACACGCAAAGACAAAAAATTCTTTTTACTTGACGGCCCGCCGTATACAAACGCTGCACCACACATTGGCCATGTTAAGACAACTGCTTGCAAGGATATTTGGACAAAGTACAAGCAAATGCGGGGATTCACAGGTTTTCTACAGCCTGGCTTTGACTGCCACGGTTTACCAACTGAAGTAATGGTTGAAAAAGAATTGAAAGTAGTTTCTAAATCTGACATTGAAAACAAAATTGGGATTGCCCAGTTCGATGCAAAGTGCTTAGAAAAAGCAGTAAACACCGAAAAAAATTGGGTTGACTATTACAAACTTCTAGGCGCATGGCGCGCTTATTTCGAGCCATACTTCACTTACAAGGACACGTACATTGAAAGCGCATGGTGGACTGCTAAGAACCTACATGAAAAAGGCTTGTTTGTAGAAGGAAATAGAGCAATTCACTGGTGCCCACGCTGCGAAACTAGCCTTTCTGGCTATGAAGTTAGTGATTCATACAAGGATTTACAAGCGCCATCACTTTACTTGAAGTTCAAAGTCAAAAATGTTAACGAATACTTGCTAGTGTGGACAACAACGCCATGGACATTACCTTCCAATGTAGCAATTGCAGTTCACCCCAAGGAAACATACGTTCGTGCTACATGCAATGGCGAGAACTATATACTTGCTAAAAAGCGCGTTGAAAGCGTTGAAAAAGAAACCGGCAAAAAATTCAAAATAATTTCAGAGTTTTCAGGAAGCGAACTAGATGGCCTTGAATACGAACCACTAATGGACTTTGACTCACAAAAGTTCACAGGCGGACACAAAATTATACTTTCAATTGTAATAATGGCCAACAAAAAATACAAAAAACACGGTTACATTATGGGCGACGGCAAAGCAACTGTTAACCTGGAAGAATACGATGAATTTGTAACAATGGACGCCGGCTCTGGCCTTGTACACTCGTCACCTGCAAATGGACAATCTGACAACTTCGTCGGAAAATACTACGATTTACCAATTGTTTCAACTGTTGACGAAAAAGGCCGTTTTATTGAAACCGTTGGTGAATTAGCAGGAACAACAACTACAAACGCCGATCCTCTGATAATTGAAAAACTTGACCAACAAGGCAAAATTTTCAACGTTGAATACTTCACCCACCGGGCATCAGTATGCTGGCGGTGCAAAACCCCCTTAATTTTCCGCTTAAGCAAACAATGGTACTTGAAAGTTGACCCATTAAAAGAAAAAATCCTCGCTGAAAACGAAAACATAAACTGGATGCCTGACTTTGGCAAAACGAAGTTCCAAAATTGGATTGCCGACCGCGAAGACTGGTGCTTATCCCAGCAACGCTATTGGGGTATTCCAATACCAATTTGGACTTGCGAAAAATGCAACAGCCACGAAATAATTGGAAGCCGCGCTGAACTAATTCAAAAAAGCCTTACAAAATTAGATGAAAAGAAATTAACTGACCTCCACCGCCACGTAGTTGATAACATTGTGCTAAAGTGCAGCGCATGCGGCGGAAATTCAAAGAGAATTAAAGACATTTTTACAGTGTGGTTTGACAGCGGAATTGCACCATGGGCATCACTAGGTTACCCCTTCAAGAACAAAGAATTATTCGAGTCAATGTTTCCAGTTGATTTAGTAACCGAATCGCAAGACCAAGTGCGTGGCTGGTTTGATTCACTTATGCTGTGCTCAGTCGGAGTCTTCGGCCACACGCCTTTCAAATCAGTTGCAATGATGGGCTGGGTTGTCGACGAAAAAGGAGACAAAATGAGCAAAAGCGTAGGCAACGTTATCCCTGCTGCTGAAGGAATTGCAAAACTCGGCGCAGACGTTATTCGATTATACTACTGTAGTGAAGTTGCACCTTGGGAAGTCCAAAAGTTTTCATTTGAACAAGCAAAGAAACCAAAACAAGCCCTTTCAATATTATGGAATTGCTTCACTTTCCTAGAAACCTACAAAGACGCTAACTGCAAGTTGAAAATACTCACTCAAAACGACGTGAAAAAATTTGCACTTGAAGACAAGTGGATTTTATCGCGCTTAGATTCTACCATAACTCAATTTTTAAAACACATGGATGCTTTTGAATTTCACAGCGCTGGCCGTGCAGCAATGGACTTCATTGTCGATGATTTATCCCGCGCTTATGTTAAATTAATTCGCGATCGCATGAATGCCAATGCTGACAAAACTTCACGCCAACAAAGCGAACAAACACTCGGTTATTGCGTTTACACAATTTCAAAACTACTAGCACCAATAACCCCGTTTATCTCCGACTACATTTACTTACAATTACAGCCACTGTTCAACGAGAAATTTGCCAGCGTGCACTTAGCTTCACTCCCATCTGACTCTGGCTTTACTGATGTTGAACTAGAAAAACAAATGCGCGAAGTGTTTGCAATCACTGAAGCTGCTAATGCATGCCGCCAAGAAGCTGGAATTAAACTCCGCTGGCCAATACGCGAAGTAATCCTAGTTAACAAAGAAAAAGTTGCCGCTGTTGAAAACCTACAGGGCATTTTAAGCAAAATTAACAATTGCGAGTCAGTTATCCTTAAGACAAGCGAGCCAACTGGAAAGAAATTCGCTTCAAAAGATTCAATTGTTGGCAAAGTTTTTATTTCAACTCAACGCGACGAGGAACTAGTTCACCAATCAATGTACCGCGAAGTTGTACGCAGCATACAAGCCGGCAGAAAAAACACCGGCCTTGTAGTCAACGACAAAATTGAACTCTACATTCACACTGACGACGCGAAGCTTCAAAATTACTTGAAGAAAATGCAAAAAGAACTCAGTCAACACGTGGGCGCAACTAAAGTAACCTTTGCAGAAGAAGGCGGAGAAAACGACGCATCTGTACAAGTTGAAGACACGCTAATCGCAATTCGATTCAGCAAAGTCTAAACGGGTTAATTATTTAAATGTCAACTGAATTATCCAGACTCGCAAATAGCTTAACCCTTTCACCCACTCGCACTTTTGACAAACAAGCCAGAGAATTAGCCGCAAGTGGAAAAAAAGTTTTGTTCTTCACTTTAGGCGAGCCGGACTTCCCCACGCCAAAAAACATTAAACGCGCTGCCTTCGCTGCCATAAAAAACGATTTCACGCATTACACTCCCGTACCGGGCATTCTGGAACTCAGGCAAGCAATTTGCGACAAATTCAAACGCGACAACAACCTAGCTTACTCACCAGACCAAATCGTCGTAAACGCTGGAGTTGCCAATTCACTATACCTTGCGTTTAACTGCATTCTAAATCCAGGCGACGAAGTTGTAATTCCAGTGCCCTCATGGCCAACTGTATTTTCTCAAGTTAAAACAACTGGCGCCGAACCTGTTTTTGTACAATGCAAAGAAGAAAACGATTTTGAATTACAATTTCAAGACGTTGCTGCTGCGGTTACACCAAAAACAAAATGCATTGTACTAAACTCACCTTGTAACCCGACTGGTGCAGTTATTCCAGAAAAAACCATTAAAAAAATATGCGAGTTAGCAAGCGAGAAAAATTTATGGCTATTGTCAGATGAAATTTACGAGAAATTAATTTATTCTGGAAAACACATTTCGCCAGCCTTGTACCACCAAAATACAATTACACTCCACGGCGTTTCAAAAGCATATGCAATGACTGGCTGGAGAATAGGCTACACCGCTACACCAATTCAACTTGCAACTGCAATAACTTCACTGCAAGGGCTCGCGATAGGCAACCCAACTAGCGTTTCACAAAAAGCAGCTCTTGAAGCATTAAATGGTTCACAGGGTTCAGTTTCAAAAATGAAAAAAGAATTCCGCAACCGACGCGATTCGATTGTAAAGCTCATCAACGAAATTCCCTATCTACGTGCTAACCTTCCAAAAGGGGCATTTTATGCTTTCACCAATGTTTCAAACTTGTTCGGCAAAAAAACACCCGGTGGCAAAACACTGCTAAATTCCGTTGACGTTTCCAATTATTTCTTAAACGAAGCCCTTGTCGCAACCACACCCGGCCAACCATTCGGCTCCGACGCACACATCCGCTTCTCCTACGCGTGTTCACAAGAACAAATAATTGAAGGAATGCAACAATTGAAAAAAGCGGTGGAAAAACTAACGTGATTGAAGTACTAGATGTTGTCAATGATAAAGACGAGGTAATCGGCAGTGCGCCTTATAGTGAAATTTACGCTGCTAAATTTCCGCATCGCATTTGCCACTTGTTTATTTTCAACGACGCTGGCGAAATGGCTTTACAACTTCGCAGTAAAATAAAATCTTTTTGTCCCGGCCTCTGGAGCACTGCTGCTGGCGGACACGTGCAATCTGGCGAAACCTATGAAATTGCTATTATGCGCGAGTCAATGGAAGAAATCGGCGTAGCGCCACTGGCTAAATTTTTAGCTGTTGACCGTTACAACGATCCTAGTTTTGGCCACTTTAAGTTTCTAGGCAGTTTCACTTCGACTTACAATGGCGAATTTGAAATTAATTTAAAAGAAGTGGAAAAAATTTCATTTTTTCCATTGAAAGAAATTCAAGAAATGATAAACCAAAAAGAAAAATTTCACCCTGAATTGCTGTTTCTTTTAGAAAAGTACTTTGGGATTAAAAAGTGAAAATAAAAAGAAGTAATAATAGAAAAAAAAGTAAAAAATAAATTTAAGCAGTTGCTTCTTCTGCTTTTTGGCTTTGCTTTATCTTCTTTTCTTGATTCGTAATTTCGCCAACTAGCTTGTTTAATTCAATTTTGCTTTGCATTTTCAAGCCCATTGCTTTAAGCATTTGTTTATTCTTAGTGAAATTAACCCCAAACTGCGCTTGATACTTCGCCACAAGCTGTTTGCCTAATCTCTTAACATTTGATCCTTTTACTCTGCCCATATAATAAATTCAACTCTTGATACTAATAGTGCCTGAACCCATTTAAAAACCCGCTTGTTCTTTCACAAGTTTTTGTTTATCGCTTTTGCCATTTGCGCAGCTTCGTGGCCAATTCGCTTTGTAGGCGGCCACAAGTGCAAGCCGTCATTCTCCATGCGTGGCACAACGTGAACGTGATAATGAAATACGCTTTGTCCTGCTGCTGTGCCATTAGCTTGTAAAATATTTACTCCATCTGCGTTGAAAGTTTTCTTCACTGCGTTTGCAATTTTTTTAACTGTTTTTGCAACTAGCGCGGTATCTTCTTCGCTAGCAGTTAATAAGTTTTCATGATGGTGTTTTGGAATAACTAGGGTGTGTCCATTGCTAATTGGGTTAATGTCCAAAAAAGCAAACGTGTGTTCATCCCCGTAAATCTTGTGCGACGGGATTTCTCCTTTGATGATTTTACAAAAAATGCAGTCCATGTTTCTAACCTGTAAAAAGTAAATAGCCCCGAGCGGATTTTCGATTCTCTCGGGTTTTCTTTTCCGTGAGGCTTTTCTTTTATCAAAAGAAAAGGTTCTTCGAACCGCTGTCGCAGGCTTCCCTTAAAAGGCCGCTCAATCGCCGCAGGCCTTTTAGACCTCTGGCTTTTTGCGGCCTTTTTCCAAAGGCCCGTATCCTTGACCATAGTCCTAAAACTATTTTCAAATAGAAATTAGTTTTTCTAGACGACGGGGCTATTTATACTTTTAATGTATTTGTCAAGGGATTTATATTTATCGCCTACAAAAGAAATCTTCTCAGCGAATAATTTAATCTGGTTTATACCGCAATCAGAATTTTTAAATTGGGTATCGTTTATATTATGTTGTAGTATTAGTGTTTTTCGAGGTGTTGGGTTTATGGTAGTTAAGAAACGTAAGTCGCAATTTGGGTTTAGTGGATTTCCTTTTGACAATAGTGATTTGTTTTCGGATTTTGAAAGCAGTTTTGGCTTTGGACAAATAGATGAATTGATGAACCAGTTGCTGGAAGATATGGCAAAGCGGCAGAAAAATGTGAAGCCAGGCGAGCCAATTGTCTACGGTGTAAATATTAGGGTTGGTCCAGATGGTAAGCCGCATGTGCAGCAGTTTGGAAACGTTAATCGCGGTGAAGTTAAAGAAGAACGCGAACCATTAGTTGATGTAATTAACCACGAGAAAGAAATTCGAGTAATTGCAGAACTCCCGGGTGTTGAAAAGGATAATATTAAACTCAAAACTACGCCGGATAGTATTTCAATTTCAGTTCATGATTCACATCACAAGTTTGCCAAGACAATGAAATTACCTGCGTTGGTTTTTGAAGACAGTGCAAAAGCAACTTACAAAAACGGCATTTTAGAAGTGGTAATTCAGAAAAAGAAACCAAGTGAAAAAAAACAAGAAGGAAAAACAGTTAAGATTGAATAGTTTAGTTAGCTTGCCCTAAAGCTACGGTGAACTATCTGATTTACTATTTCTTCCACTTCTTTTATATTTCCTTTACGCGCATGTGCAAGTGCGTTGCTAATACTTGTTCTAATGGGTGTCCTGGGTTCCATACTTTGACCAATTAACCGTGCTGCAAATAATTTAATTGTCAGTGCAAATTCTCCAATCCCGTGTTCGTACTGGCTTTCAAGAATATTATTTTCTGTAATCGGGTGGCCAGTGTCAAAATCAAAGAATTCAATCGGACTTGCGTTTCGACTTGCAAACGGTGACCCCATTCTATCTTCCCATAAGCAGATTTTACGCCTATCCGCAATGTGAAGCAAAACTAATCCTCGCGCAATAAATTGCTTTAGTAACTTCCGCTTTGCTTCTATTTCAACATCTCTTACTTTCACATGCTTCTTAATCCATGTTCTTCTTGCATCATCAAGGTAAAATTCAGTTATTCTTTCTGGATGCTGTGCGGTGTATGCATGTACTCGTTCTTGACCAAAAAATTCGCCTAGCCACATAAGTTCAAATTGTTCTCTAGTTATATCTACGCGTCTTATTTTTTTACCTGCTGCAATTTGTAATGGTTTGAAAACCGCAGCGTGTTTTATCACCGGAAGTTCCGTTACGCCATGCTGCGCCGCCCAATTAACAAGCGGATTTTTTTCACGTTTAGCTTTTTTATATTCTTGTTCCAATGCAGTAAGCGTGTCAATAGCTGTTTTTACTCCTTCCAAAGTAGCGCCTCCATAAAATTGCCGTTCGAGTATTTTTGTACCGGAGTTTCTTACAAAGCTTGTTGGTTGTCCATGTGCGCCGGTGCCTTTAAACACAAATTGCCGTTTAGGCAAGTTAACTGTATGAATACTGCGTTGGTGAATTGTCTCATATCTGTTATGGTTTTCTTCTTCAGCATCAAATGGTTTCCTAAAAGGAATAGCGTATAAGTGTTCAATATCTTCTGGAGTTTTGCCAGCTGCTTCGAATTGCTTGCGTAAGCGTGGCATGCTTTTAATACGTACTATTATGCGGCGTCTTTCCATTTCTGCCAAAGCTTTTTCGTCAAAAGGTAATTTAGTGTCAAGCTTAGCATAAACTAAACGTGTTTTTTCGGAAAAGATTGGCCGGGGTTGTATCATAATTATTGCACTTGGTGAATCGGCTTTGTTGGTTATGATTAAATACCGTTCGCTTGTTTTTTATTAATTCCCAAACAACAGCTTTATTAATGCCATATTAATATTAAATTAAGGTGGTATTAGTGGTGCAGGCGATTATCAGTATTTCTGACCATGCGAATATGGTTTTGAACGTTGTCAAGGCTAAATATGGCCTTAGAGATAAATCAGAGGCAATTAATATGATGGCAGAGCAGTACGAAGAAAATGTGCTTGAGCCTCAGCTTAGGCCGAAATATGTTGAAAAAGTTAAGCAAATTCAACGCGAGGTTCCAATAAAAGTTGGAACTGTTTCTCAACTGCGAAAAAGGTATGTTGACTAAATTATGACCTATTCTTTGCTTATCAGACCCAGTTTAGATGAAAAATTGAAAAAGCTAGTTAAGAAAAATAGAAAACAGTTTGAAATAATAATGAAAAAAACTGAAGAAATAGTTGAAAATCCGCAGCATTATAAAAATTTACGCGCCCCGCTTCAAAATTTTAAACGAGTTCACATTGATAAGCACTTTGTCTTGTCTTTTTCAGTTGATGAAAATTCAAAAACAGTTACTCTTGAAGATTTTGACCATCATGATGAAATATACCGAAGCTAGTCTTGTGTTTTTCTAAATTTCGGCAATTACTCTGCATGGTGCGCCGTCGTTTTCTAATTTCAACGGTAGCGCGTAGAGTTTGAACCTTTTACAGCTGATTTTATCCAGATTAACTAAATTCTCTAGGCTTAAGATGTCATGGTCAAATAAAATCTTGTGCACGTCGTACGGTGAATTATCTGGAGAAAAAGAGTCAATTCCAAGAATGTTGATGTGTTTTTCAACAAGCGCAGTTGCTAGTTCTTCGCTTACAATTGGGTTGCTTGTGAAATAATCGCTTTGCATGGATTTTTTCGAGTGGTCTGTTCTTAGCAGAACGATATCGCCGCGTTTCACTTCATTTACATTAGCATGTAATTCTTTTTGTCCGACACAATTTAACAAAACGGCTTCTCCAATAAAAGTTTCAAGTGGAAAATCTTTTAATTTTTTTCCGTTTTTTGCCATGTGCCACGGCGCATCAATGTGAGTGCCAGTGTGGGAGTTAAGCGTAAAATCAGTTTGGTAAATAGCGCACTTTTTGTCTTCAGTTATAATTTCTTTTATTAGTGGCGCCGGATCTTCAGGATAAACTGGTAAATGTGCATTAACGGGCATTGTCAAATCAATGTAAGTTGGCGTTTTGTTCATATTTTTTTCACGCTTAATCTTTCAGTATCTACTTCGACATCGTCGCCATTTTTAAATAATTTTGTAGCATTTTTATAGCCAATTATGCATGGCGTGTTTAATTCACGCGCAATTACAGCAGCATGACATGTTATTCCGCCACCTTCTGTGATAAACGCAGCTGCTTTTTTCATAGCAGGTAAGT
The DNA here is from genome assembly GCA_023247085.1 of Microcaldota archaeon. Classification (GTDB taxonomy): domain Archaea; phylum Micrarchaeota; class Micrarchaeia; order Norongarragalinales; family UBA8480; genus JAHFHC01. The sequence continues at coordinate 28,527 of JAHFHC010000011.1, forward strand.
AATCAACACAAGTCCACAATGCAATTAGGACTTCGCCTTGCTCGAAGTTTTCAATGTCTTCTGGGCTGCGCACGATCCTTACTTTTCCACTTACCTTGCCAGGGCAAGCGCAGAGCAACTGCAGCTTTGACTCAATTTTTTCAACGTTTTCAAGTGCAGTTTTGATTTCCTTTGCGTCCATTAATCTACCAGTTGACGCATCAGTGTGCATTCCAGCTCCGTTTGCAAGCCGCTCATTCAGGAGTGGTTCATTTGCCTTTCTCTGTATAACTGCGCTGTACAATTCGCTTTCAGTGTACATCCTTAGCTGTCTATTCGTGATACAAAGCCGTTTGTATATCTCTTTGTAAAACGGCTGTAGTTTATGTTGCCCGTAGCTCAATACGAGTTCGGCTTCATTGCGCGTAAACGAAAAAATTTGAATAATTTCTGGTAAATTTGAGTTAATTCCCTTCAGCACTGGTGCACTTTTATCTAGTGTACTTTGTCCAAAGTTTTCCAATTCGCCTTTACGCTGCTCTAATTTTTCTTTTCCTTTTTTTATTTTTTCGCTTATTTGTAAAGCGTAGTAGTCAACGCCCCAACTTTGGTTAAACAAGAACACTGGAATGAATCCGTATTCGCTTGTCAATTTTTTTAATTTGTTGAGGTGTTTAGTTGCAATTTCATCTGCGGTAAATGCAGTTGACCCTGTTTGTTTGTTAATTATTTCGAGACAAGTTGAAATAACTGCTAGTTCTTCTTTCATTGTAGTTGAAGGCCAAGGGGGCATTGTCACTTGTGCTATTTTGCTCTTGTCGATTATTTTTAACAATTTTTCGGTATATATTGGTTCAGCGATCATTCCCAACTGGTCAAACGGGGTGATATCGTTAATGAAAGTTCGGGTTTTGCTAACCACTCCTGCTAATTCTTCATCTGATAATTGACTGGCGGTTACGCGGGTGACTTTTTCAATTTTTTTCTTTACGATTTCCGCAGCGGTTTGGAACTTATTTTGATGTTTATGAAAAAACGCCAAGTCACTTTCCTTTTCGCTGCACCATTTTCCTAATTCATCAAGATAATTTCGTCCAAAAAACAAGTAGTGAATTCCGTCTTTCCAAATGAACTGCGCCGTGCGTTCAATTGGGCAAAGTTTCACCAAGTTCTGGTTAGCTTTTACATTAGCCCACAAGAATTCGTCAAGCAAAAGCCCGCTTTCCCAAGTTCCAAACAAAACAAATTTTTCAGCCATAAGTGACGAAGTTAATTTACGCACTGAAGATAGTAATTAGTTTGCTTTTTTTCGCTTCCTGTCGTATGCGTTTACGTTAAACGCCGGTTTTTTAAATGTTTATCTGCTTAGTTCAATTTGCTCAACGGGACGCTGATGTGATTCAATATCGCATCGTGACTTTAAGGGGAATCCACAATGAAATTATTCGAATATGAGTCCAAAGCACTTGTTGCAAAGTACGGCATACCTATACCGCAAGGCAAGTTATTTGAAAAAGTCGAAGATATAGATCGAGCGGGGGTAGTCAAAGCGCAAGTTCTCGCAGGAAAAAGAGGAAAAGCAGGCGCTATTAAAATCACTGATTCAATTGAAGCAGCAAAAACAGCGGCATCACAAATTTTAGGGCATAAAGTGCTTGAAGAAACCGTTCGCTCTGTTTACATTGAAGATAAAGTTGATATAAAACAAGAATATTTTCTTAGTTTTGTTTACGATACTCGCACTAAAATGCCGGCGCTAGTGCTTAGTGTCGATGGCGGAGTGGAAATAGAGGAGTTAGCCAAAACAAAGCCGGATAAAATACTAAAATATTCAATTAACCCTCTTGAAGGG
>JAHFHC010000012.1 GCA_023247085.1 Microcaldota archaeon
GCCTGGAATTTGGCGGTGGAAGTCATACGTGACTTTTTTGCTTTCAATTGTTTTTGCCATTGCGGTTTCAATTAGTTTACCAACTTCATTCCAACCCATGTATTCGAACATCATCGCCCCGCTTAAGATAACGCTGCCCGGATTAACTTTATCTTGTCCAGCGTATTTCGGCGCAGTGCCGTGAGTTGCTTCAAAAACCGCGTAGCCGGTTTCGTAATTAATGTTACCACCCGGCGCTATCCCAAGGCCGCCAACTTGTGCTGCAGCTGCGTCAGAAAGATAATCTCCATTGAGATTTGGACACGCAATTACGCTGTACTCACTTGGCCTCAAGAGGATTTGTTGAAACATGTTATCCGCAATTCGGTCATTTACAATTAGCTTGCTAACTGCAAGAGCGGGATTTTCAGTTGCTTGAGTTTCAGTAACTGTTTTTTCACCGAATTCGCTTGCAGCTAATTCGTAACCCCATTGCTTGAACGCCCCTTCAGTGTACTTCATAATATTACCTTTATGCACAAGAGTGAGGCTCTTACTGCGATTTGCTAGAGAGTACTTAATTGCAGCGCGGATTAAACGTTGAGAATTCGTCTTTGTCATTGGCTTTATGCCAATAGCTGCTTCGCTTGATAATTTACAATTAAGTTCAGTGTTTAGGAAATGCACGAGTTTCTTTGCTTTGTCGCTTCCACTTTGCCATTCAAGCCCAGCATAAACATCTTCAGTGTTCTCCCTGAAAATCACGACGTTTAAATCCTGCGGACGGGTAACTGGAGCAGGAACCCCCTTGTACCATTTGACTGGCCTAACGCACGCGTATAGGTCAAGCACTTGGCGCAATGTAACGTTTATACTGCGAAAACCAGTTCCGATTGGAGTGGTCAACGGACCTTTAATTGCCACAAAGTGGGATTTGATTTGTTCAAGCGTCTCATCTGGAAGCATAGTTCCTTTTGCTTCTTGTGCTTTTTCACCAGCAAGAACTTCAACCCAATTTACCTTGCATTTGCCGTGGTAAGCTTTCTTTACCGCTGCATCAAAAACGATTCGAGAAGCCGACCAAATGTCCGGGCCAGTGCCATCTCCTTCTATAAACGGAATATCAACAGAATCTGGAACAACTAATTGACCATTCTCTGACATAGACATCTTCATTTGAAACACCCACCTTATTCTTAACGAACGCAATGCTTTAAACATTTAGCGAAGTTTATAACTACATGGAAGAAACAACAACTGAATCGCTAAGCACATTAGCCGGTAAAAGACCTAAAACGGGAATTCCAAGTGAAGACCAACTGTATTTACCGCGTAAAGATACGCTTGATGACTTATTGAAAAAACAAGGGGCTATTCGTTCAAGCACTTCTTGGGACGCAAGCGACTTATTACAATTTGTCTTTCCACAGCGTTATCGTTCAGCTTATCACGGAGTAGCAGTTTCTTTTTTAACAGCTTTACAGCAAAACAATGGTTTCCTCACTTCTTCTCAAATTGGAGAGTTTGTTGAAAAGACAAAAATAAGTAAAGCAACGTTTTACAACAAGGTTCTCCCTCGCTTGGTTCGCATAGGTATGCTTGACCGTAATCGCGAGCCAACTAGTAACAAAATGACAGTCAAGTGGAGTAACCAATTTGCAATTTACTTAGAAAAAATAGCGTTTGAATGGAAACGATTGGAACCAAGGCAGTAAAAAGATGAGAAAGCAGCAATTGATTTGGCAAGCTGAACATGAAACAGCCACTGCAATTCCTTCACTCGCCGAACAAGAACCTTCAAGCGCAGTAGTGTACTTTGCAGATTTTTTGAAAAGACAGAAAATTACTTCTGGAAAGATTATTGATATTGGTTGTGGAAAAGGAAGAAATTCAATTTACATGGCAAAGCAAGGCTTTGAAGTCTACGGCTTAGACTACATTCATTCGGCTATTAGCGCATGTAAAAAACTAGCGGAACAACAAAGGGTTAGCCCGCGTGTTCGTTTTGAAACTGGACAAATTGACGATGATTGGAAGTTTGCGGATAATTTTTTCGACATAGCAGTTGATTGTTTTTCTTCAATTGATATTGAAACAAAAAGCGGTAGAGAAAAATACCGTAATGAAATGCTGCGTACACTTAAACCAAATGGCTATGCGTTCGTAGCAGTCGTGTCCGCTGAAGATGAATTCGAAAAACGCTATATAAAAAGCAATCCAGGAGCGGAAAAGAACAGCGTAGTCTGGCCACAAAATGGAAAATTTCAAAAAGATTATGATGAAGCTGAACTGCGTGCGTTTTACAGTGATTTTGAAATAGTTAAATTAGAAAAAGTAACTAAGCCAGCAGTGAAATGTGGAGAAAAAATTATGGCTACAAATTACTTAGCGATTTTAAAGAATTCGAAAAAAGTTGAGATTTAGCCATTCCAGCTAAGTAAAGCGAACCAGTTACGCAAGTGGGTTCAGTGCAAATTTGTTCTAAATCTTCCAAGTTCTTCACTTGAATGCTAAGATTTGGCGCGATTTGCTTGGCGACGTTTGCCAAATACTGTGCATCGTGAAACTTTTTGTCAAAAAGTGGAGAAACAAAAAAAAACACTTGACGCAACTGGAAGCAATTGGTTTAGAATGTTAATGGGATCGCGGCGTTCCAATATACTCATTACCAATTGGATTCCGTTTGGAAAAGTTTCGCGTAAAAAGTTAGCAGTAGAAGCGGCTTTTTCTGGATTATGCGCCCCGTCAAGTATAACAATTGGGTCACGAGAAACAACTTCTAACCGGCAAGGTAAATACGCTGTTTTTATTGCTTGTCTTGTTTTTTGATCGTTTAATTGAACAACTTGGCGGCATGCTGCAATTGCGGTTGAAGCGTTTAATGCCTGGTGCGCCCCAAGCAAATGGGGCTTTAAGTCAAAAGCGCGAAACTCTTTGGAAATATAGTCAAAAGTCAAGCAAGTTAAGTCATTTTGTTTTATTTGATAAAAAAAATCACGGTTTAAACTAGAAAGCCTTGAATTTCGCTCGTGCGCTGCTTTTTGAATTACTTCAAAAGCAGCGGAGGAACAACTTGCGATTGTCTTTGAACTTGGCTTAATGATACCAGCTTTTTTCAAAGCTATTTTTTCAATTGTATCTCCAAGGATAGTCGCGTGGTCGAGTGAAATTGGCGTGATTACATTTATTTCTGAATTTAACGCGTTAGTAGCATCAAGCTCCCCGCCAAGCCCAGTTTCTACAACTGCATAATCAACTTTTTGTTCGGCAAAATAAAGGAAAGCCATTGCGGTAATTACTTCAAAAAAAGTTGGAAGGCCGAATTTTGTTTCGCATTGCTGCCAAAATGGGTAAACTTCGTTCGCTAAAGCACAAAAGTTAGTTTGAGAAATAGGAACGTTGTTTAATTGAATGCGTTCAGTTATTGACTCAACGTGCGGAGAGAGAGTTAAACCAGTTTTGAAACCGTGGCTTGATAGAATTGAAGAAATGAAAGTTGAAGTCGAACCCTTACCACTTGTTCCAGCAACGTGAATTGACTTAAAACACCTTTCGGGATTATTTAATAAACGGAGTAAACATTGAATTCTATCAAGTCGCAATTCAGTTGAAGCCGCGTTCTTAACCGCAATTGAATTGAGCCAAGAGCATACTTGGCCGTAATTCATTTAACGCATCAACTTTTTCATGATTTTTTTTCTTCTACCAACTGCTTTTTTGATGCCTTTTGCGCTATTTGATTTTCTTCTTGTCATTTTTGAACCACCTTAATAGTTAATATTTAAAGGTAGAGCGTGAATTTAATTCACTAGGTATTGGTCACTAATTAAATATGTATAAAAAAATACTCACGCACGCGCGCTACCATTCTATTTACGATAAAGTACAGAAACTCTTATTCATGCTAATACTATTGTTCGCTTACGGCACAATTGGCTTTTCATTAATAAAACAAGTTGATTTACAAACCGGATTCGTATTGACAATAGAATCACTTGAATTTGCACATCGTACCGAAACAATGCTTTTACCCAGAGCAATGCAAGCGTCGCTACTAATTTTTGGAAGTGTACTTCTCTGGTTCACGCTGTGGACGATATTTGAATTAATATTTAAAGGTCACTTGAGAAAGTACCTAACAGAGGTAATGCACTTGATTAAAGCAAGCCGGTCAAAAGATCACATAATTGTATGCGGAGGCGGAAGAGTAGGCCATTTTCTAGCAACGCTACTAAAAGCAAAAAACAAACAAATTGTGATAATCGAAAAAGACCACGCTACTGCAATAAAACTACGCCATGAGAAGTTCACAGTTATCAACGGCGATGCGCTAAACGAAGATACGCTCAAAGAAGCCAATATTGAAAAAGCAGCTATACTAGTGGCAGCTATTTCATCTGGTGAAAAAAACATTTTACTTACACTAACGGCTAGACAATTAAATCCATCTATAGAAGTGCTTGCAAGAAGCGACGACGAAAACCACGTTAAAAAACTAAAAAACGTTGGTGTGCGGAGTGTAATAATGCCAGAAATAGCCGGCGCGAAGGAACTCTTTAGCCTAATTAAATAGAAGAAGAATACACGCATTAGCGCTCAAGCGCTTTTGACACACTTTGGTCAATCAGTTTAGCCAATTGCTCATCAGTTATGGAAGTAAGTGTAAGTGGCTTTGTTTCAACTTGTTGAAATTCGGTTTTTTTAATTGAATTGAACTTCATACTTTATTCAGAATTAAATTGAAGTATAAAAACTTTGCTGTCTTGTTTCTGCTAATTATAATATATAAAAAGTAAAACGTACTAGAAAAAATTATGAATCTCTTAATAGCGGGCATAATCATCGTTGCAGCAGCATTTACTCCAATGATTATCAATATATTAAGAAAAATAAAACACAAAAAATAAGTGGGTTTACCAATATACGCTTTACAGCTATGCACTTTACAATTTGTATTTTGCTACCCTATGCAAATGAAATAAGTATTGCTGGGCATAACCACAGTATTGGCCAAATTTTTTGTTGCTAAAGAACGCTAAATCATTGTATGATAAGTTGCGCTTATCTCCTTGTAAGTTACGTAGTTCTGAACCGTAAAAATCGTTTAGGATTTGAAAAACGTGCGTGTCAATTGGAAACGCATTTGTGTGGCCAAGAGAAAACAAGCAAATACAATCAGCTACTTTAGGGCCAACTCCAGGAAGCGAAAGCAAATAATTTCGACTATCTGAATAATTCATCTTTTTTAATTTTGATAAATCAAACTGTCCACTTGCGATTAACTCTGCGCTTTGCTTCAAGTAAGCGGCTCTATAACCCATTTTACACGCAAGTAAATCTTCAAGAGAAGCAAAGGCGATTTGTTGGGGCGATGGAAAAACAAGGCGCGGATAATCACCATGAGTCGCCGCATTAATACTACTAAACTTTTCGCAAAGGAGCTTTACTCGCTCGCGGATCATTGCAACGTTTGAATTTTGCGAGCATATAAACGAAGCGATAGTCTCCCGAGGGTCTTGCCTTAAAATGCGCAAGCCAGGAAAAGCTTCAAGGGCAGCTAAAAGAACTTCATCGTGTTCACTTTCAATTACAAGCGACTTGATTACATCTGAAAATTTAAACCGATCAGCATCAAGAGAAAAATAGTTAACAACATCCGCTTTACTTGCATCAGTATAAACATTTAGCGTAGCAGGTTGTTGCAAAGCAATTACAAACTGCCCACCTATTGACCCATGCCAAGTTGGAAACTCCGCTGAATCTACTTTAGTCCAAGTAAAAGACTGCGCTGAGCCAAGCGTGTGATTTAAATTAAAGTCATTAAAAGAAACGTCAAATGAAAACGTTGGCTCAGTTACAGTTAGTGAAGTAATTCCCTGCATTTATCCACCAGTTTAGCCATCTTCACACGCTGTTGTTCGCCTGTATCCCTATCTCTAATAGTAGCGTCGCTTTTTTCAAGCGAATCATAGTCAATCGTAATACAGATTGGTGTGCCAATCTCATCTTGGCGTGCATAACGCTTACCTATACTGCCGCTTTCGTCGTATTCAACTGCAAAACCCGAGTCACGCAGTAGTTCAAAAACTTCACGCGCTTTTTCAGCTAAACCATCTTTTTTCATTAATGGAAACACAGCAACTTTAACTGGTGAAAGAATTGGAGATAATCTAAGTAAATTTCTAACTTCGCCTTTTTCTTCTTTTTGATAAAACGAATCTAGAATAGCAGTGAAAATTAAACGACCTAAACCCATAGAGGGTTCAATTACAACTGGCACAACTTTACTTTTTGTTTCTTCGTCAAAAACTGAAAAGTCAGCGCTACTGAACTTACTATGCTGGGTTAAATCGTAATTACCGCGGTTTGCAATACCTTGCAATTCCTTCCAGCCCCACGGGTAATTATAATCAATATCCCACGTTTCGCTTGAATAATGGCTCAATTCTGTTTTCACGTGCTGGCGAAAACGAAGGTTCTCTTTCCTAATCCCAATAATCTCAGTGAGGAACTTCATGCACTCAACAAGCCAATAAGCATGCCATTGCGTTCCAATAACTTTTTTTTCAAGCAATTCACTTACAGTGAACTCTTCTTGTTTTTTGCCTTTCTCTTGCATTTCCGCAGTGTAAAAAAACGCCTTGAAATTGCCGTGTTCTTTTGAAAACAACGAGCACACGTTCAATTTATCTGGGTGAATAAAGTACTCAAGTTCAGCTGCGTCAAATTCCCTTGCGCGGAAAACAAAGTTACGCGGAGCAATTTCATTTCTAAACATTTTTCCAATCTGCGCAATCCCGTACGGTAACTTTTTCCTTGCAACGGGGTGAACTGACTTAAACGCGGCAAAAATCGACTGTGCAGTTTCCGGCCGCAAATACACTTTGCTATCTGGGTTCTCAATAACCCCCACTTGCGTAGCAAACATTAAATTAAAAACGCGAACTTCAGTAAGCTCCCCTTTGTCCTTCGGGCAAACTAACTTATGTTTTTTAATCAACTCTTCAAGAGCCTTCGGGCTAATGCCGTCAACGCTTAACTTTAACTCATCTTCAATTAATTGGTCAGCACGATAACGCGCTTTGCACTTCTTGCAATCCACCAACGGGTCAGTAAACGAATCAACGTGCCCACTTGCCTTCCACACGCGTGGATTAGTAATAAGCGAACCATCTAAACCAACTACATCTTCGCGCAGGGTAACAAAGTGTTTCCACCACGCGGCTTCAACATTGCGCTTTAACTCTACCCCAATTGGACCATAGTCAAAAAAACCCGCTAAGCTACCATACGCTTCAGCAGTAGGAAAAATCACTCCACGGCGAGCACACAAACTGATAATTTGTTCAACAACATTCAACTTCTTTTCAACCATATCAAAAAACCTATAGACAAAATAAGCAAATCCACCTTTAAAAAACCACAACGCAAAACAACGAATAAACCCCCCAAAGCAATGCAAATTAAAAACAAACCCCCCTAATAAAAATGCGGGAATAGCAAAGCGGTCCGATCCTTTCTTTTGAAAAATAAAGCATCGATGGAAAGAAAACACACCCTCGAAGCACATTTCAAAAGCAGAAAAAGAACGGATTCCGTAAAAATGCGGTAGACTCAAGATCTTGCAAGTAGCGACAACACTTCGCGTTGTCTAAACCTACAAGCAAATTAACTACCAAAACGCATGAGCAATCTACTCTCGTATGAGTTCGGGGGTTCGAAGAGCCTTTTCTTTTAAAAAAGAAAAGCCTCGGGAAAAAAACCGACAAAAGCTCGAAAATCCCCCTTCCCGCACTTTATTTTAGGTTTAAAGCACTAGCTTAAGTGAGGTTGTTGAAACAAAATGAGTTTTCGAAGAACAAAAATAGTTGCTACCCTAGGCCCAGCTTGCGATCCAATAATGGACAAACTAATAGAAGCAGGGTTAAATGTCGCGAGAATGAACTTCTCACACGGCGACCACGCTGAACATGAAGCACGTTGGCAAAAATTACAAAGTGCAATTAAAAACAGTGGCAAAACAATCGCAATTATGGTTGATACCCAAGGGCCAAAAGTTAGAACTAGCACTTTTAAAGATGGTTCAATGGAGTTAATAGAAGGAGAAACCGTTTTTTTAAAACAAGGCAATGCCGATGGTGGGCTCATAAACGAAGAAAAAACAATCTACGTAAATTATCACAAGCTACTTGACGCATTAAAAGAACATAAAATAGTTTATTTTGCAGATGGCTTACTAGAAGTAAAAGTTGAAGAAGTACACAAAGACAAAGCAAGCGCAAAAGTTATAACTGGCGGAAAAATAAGCAACCATAAGGGCGTAAACGTGCCTAACTTAGAATGGGATTTACCCGCAATTGGGTCAAAGGACGTTAAAGACATACACTGGGGCATAGCGCACAATGTTGACTATATTGCACAGAGTTTTGTACGCAATGCAAATGACGTGCGTCAATTAAAAAAAATATTGGAAGACGAAGACGCTAGCCACATTAAAGTAATTGCAAAAATTGAAGAATATCCAGCAGTACAGAACATTGACGAGATTATCGAAGTTGCAGATGGAATAATGGTTGCACGCGGAGATTTGGGAGTGCAAATGCACATTGAACAAGTGCCTACAGTTCAAAAAATGATTATAAAAAAGTGCAACAGAGCAGCTAAACCAGTAATTACAGCTACTCAAATGCTTGAGTCAATGACAACCGCGCCGTTTCCAACTCGGGCAGAGGTTACTGATGTTGCAAATGCAATTCTCGATGGTTCAGATGCGGTTATGTTATCTGGAGAAACTTCAGTTGGAAAGTATCCAATAAAAGTTATTCAAATGATGGCTAAAATCAGCCAACAAACTGAAGATAAAGTGTTGAAGTACAACCGATTTGACAAGTACCCTATTGAAAGTGAATCAACTAAACCAGCTAATGTTACGCTCGCAATTGCAAATTCAGCGTGTAAAATAGCGCTTGAAGTAAAAGCAACTGCAATAATTGCCTATACTGAAACTGGCAGAACGCCAGAATGTTTAAGCCGAATAAGGCCAAACATGCCTATAATTGGCATAACTGACGAAGTGAGAACCGCAAGGCGAATGTGCTTATACGGGGGAGTTATTCCACTCGTGTTAAACGAACATAACAAACTTGACGAAGTGTTAAGACAAGCTACTGATGCTGCACAGCAGACAAAGTTGGTGAAAAAAGGAGACTTAGTAGTAGTTGTAACTGGATTACCATTTGGGAAAAGTGGAGAAACTAATTTAATAAAAGTACAAACAGTGTAGAAAAAATATGGTTGATTTAAGTTTACTTGAAAAATTTGCACTATGAAATGGCAATAAACGTTTTTAAGCTTCTAGTGAGATATTAAATACATGCAACTATTTGGAATTGCAAAAGGCGCTAGGAATTTCATTGCATTAGAAACGTCAAGGGCAACTTTGCGTACAAACGAAGAGCGAACAAGACATTTAACCGACGGGGTTACAGCAGCAACTGAACAAAGAAAAGCACAGTTAAAGCAATTAGCCTTACGCAGTCCAATGAGCGAAATGCGCAGATCGAACTTTGCGGCAAATCAGCCGAGTAGAATGGCTGTTCAGCGAATGGCTGGGATTTTAGAGCGAATTGATCGCGCTAGAAAACAAGGAACCCCTTTGTCGCAAGTGTTTGGAAGAAAATAGAAAAATGAAAGAGATATGAATTTGTAGCTGATAATTATTATGATTTTAAGTGATAAAACTTTAAGAGAAGAAATTCAAAAAGGTAACTTAATTGTAAAGCCTTTTGACCCTGAAATGGTTCAGCCAGCGAGTATTGATTTACGCCTAGCAAATGAATTCCGCGTGTTCAAACATGTTAACTACGGTTTGATTGACGTGAAAAAAGATTTTGGCGAATACACTGAACTAATGACTGTTCCGGATGAAGAAAAGTTTGTTTTACACCCAGATGAATTTGTGCTTGGCTCTACAAGGGAATGGGTTGAAGTTCCGGGTAATTTAGTTGGAAGAATTGAAGGTAAAAGTTCGCTCGGTAGACTGGGGGTAATTGTCCACGCAACAGCTGGTTTCGTTGACCCGGGGTGGAAAGGAAAATTAACACTGGAAATAAGCAACGTGGGCAAAATTCCAATTGCGCTTTATCCTGGAATGAAAATCGCGCAATTTTCAGTAATGCAATTAACAACGCCAGCAGATACACTTTACGGGGACAAGAAACTAGGAAGCAAATACCTTGGCCAACAAGGACCGATGGAAAGTAAAATGCACAAAAACTTCCACCCGCAAGAGTGAAAAACACCACATAAAAGAAGAAAAAATAGAATTAAAAAAATAAGAAAAAAATTCAAAAAAAGCTATTTACTAAACTTATAAGACTATTAATCCAACTACGAATGTAGCGGCGAATAATAGTGCGATTGTGTTCAATACTTTTATCAGCGAGTTTAACGCTGGGCCAGCAGTGTCTTTAAAGGGATCACCAACTGTGTCGCCTACAACTGCCGCCTTGTGCGTGTCGCTTCCTTTACCGCCAAACGCGCCAGTTTCCACTAGTTTCTTAGCATTATCCCATGCTGCGCCTGAATTTGACATAAATACAGCTAGTAGGAACCCAGATGCAATTGCACCTGCAAGTAAACCCCCAAGTGCCATTGGACCAAATAAGTAGCCAACAGCTAGTGGAGAAACAACCGCTAGTAAGCCAGGAACCATTAATTCATGCAACGCTGCGCCAGTGCTAATTGAAACGCAACGCGCGTAGTCTGGCTTTTGCTTGCGTGACATTATCCCTTTAATTTCTCGGAATTGTCTCCTGACTTCTTCAACTATCTGATGCGCTGCTCGACTTACTGCTTTCATTAAAAATGAAGCAAAGAGGAATGGCAACGCTGCGCCAATGAATAATCCAATCACTGTGCTTACATTAAGTAGGTTAATTGAAGTGACGTGAGTTGCTTCTGCGAATGCGGCGAATAAAGCTAGTGCTCCAAGTGCTGCGCCTGCAATTGCAAACCCTTTTGTTGTTGCTTTAGTTGTGTTTCCAACTGCGTCAAGCGCGTCAGTTATATTACGTACTTTTGCGTTTAAGCCACTCATTTCAGCTATGCCGCCTGCATTGTCCGTAATTGGACCAAAGCCATCTAGTGCGATTATTATCGCGGTTAATGATAACATTGAAACTGCTGCAAATGCAATGCCGTACAGTCCAGCAAATTTAAACGAAAGTAAAATAGCGAGTACAGTGACAACTAAAATTGGCGCAGTGCTTTGCATTCCAACTGCGAGTCCACTTATAACGTTTGTACCTGCGCCGGTTGTTGCAGCTTTTGCTACTTCTCCAACTGGAGCGTGGTCTTTTGAAGTGTAGTAGTCAGTTATAAGCACAATTACTGCACTTGCGATTATTCCAACGATTCCAGCCCCCAATAACGGGAGGTTTTGGTAGAGTAACCCCACTAAACCAAGAATTGCGAGTATGCATGTTGCGAAGAACCCTTTGTACAATGCGTTCATGATATTCTTTGACTTACCTACGCGTACGAATAACGCGCCTATAATTGAAGCAAAGATAACTACAGCTGCAACGGTTAATGGTAAGTAAATGTATTGGGTGCCGAGGCCTACGCCTAGAAGCATAGCGGCGATTATTGTAACTACGTATGACTCGAATAAATCTGCGGCCATACCTGCGCAATCGCCTACATTGTCTCCAACGTTATCGGCAATGACAGCCGGGTTACGTGGATCGTCTTCTGGAATTCCTTTTTCGATTTTGCCAACGAGGTCAGCGCCAACATCAGCGGCTTTAGTGTAAATTCCACCACCTACTCTCGCAAATAATGAGATAAGCGATGCTCCAAAGCCAAATCCGATTAACACGTTTATATTATTGAAGAAAAATAGTAGGGTGGTTACTCCAAGTAGCCCTAAGCCAACTAATGCAAGGCCAGTTACTTGCCCGCCTTTAAATGCAACGTCAAGTGCATTTCCAAGCCCTTTTTCAGCAGCTTGTGCAGTGCGAATATTAGCACGTACGCTGACCATCATTCCAATGTAACCTGCAAGCGCGGATAAAAGTACTCCTAGCGTGAATGAAGTTGCAAGTTCAACGCCTAAAAAGTACCAGATGCCAATGGCTAAGACAACCACAAACGGTATGAGCGTAGTGTATTGCTTGTTTAGATACGCGCCAGCCCCTTCTTGAATAGCCGCTGCGATTTCTTGCATCTTAGCACTGCCGGTTGGTTTGGATAAAATCCATTTAACCAAATAAGCTGCGAAAAGCAGCGTAATTATTCCCGTAACCGCTGGAAAAACTAAGTCCACCATTTTTGTACACACCCACTTGTAGATATTTAAATTAAAATAGAAAAAAATTTGAAAGTATAAATTCCAAAGAAAAAGAAGTATATAAACCTTCCACGGCTAACAAAATAACCAGTTGATTGAAATGAAAACCAAAAAGAATGTATTATTCGCTTTAATAAGCAAAGAGGGCAAAGTGCTTTTGCAACACAAAACTGATGATTATGCCTTTCATCCAAATGGTTGGGCGATTTTTGGAGGCGCAATAGAAAAAGGCGAAACTCCTGAACAAGCCGCACACCGTGAAGCAAAAGAAGAGCTTGGAATAGAATTAACAGAACTTAAATTTGTAAAACAATTTGACTTCGTTGAAGCAAACCAACAAAACTTGCAGTTTTTTGTCTTTCAAACACCATTACGCCACTCGGTTGAACAATTGAAAAGACAATTAACCGAAGGAGCAGGCCTTGCGTTGTTCAATGAAAAAGAAATCGAAACTTTAGATTTACTAAGACGCCATCGAGAAATGCTAAAAGAAATATTCAAGCAAGTAGCCCGCGTAAAATGAGTAAGTAAAAGCAAAGCTCAAAACTGTGCCGACAAATTAAAACAATATCTCACTATCAGTAGCGTCGAGCACTTTGTACGCTACTTCTCCACCACAGTGTTGTTCAATGAGTTCTTTTAACTCCAATACCGCTGTTTCAAGTTCGCTCCTAGTTGTTGGCGGAAGTGCTTCAATTACTAAAATAGTGTTTTTTGTATCTTCAGTTAACTTTGTTCGGTCAGCTTCGCGCCAATTCCACCTCCGGCAAACAACGCCGACATCGTCGCGGTAAATAACTTCACCAACATGAGGCGGACGTGCTTCTTTTTCTCCAAGTAACAAAACCGCGGGTTCACTAGCGCTTGCAAATGTTAAGCGTAAATCACCTTGCATTTTGTCAAGATCTTCTCCACCAACTGGCAGCATACGTTTCAGTGAAATATAGTTGTACATATCGACAATTTTATTTACATGGCGAAGCTCTACGCCTTTCAAAACTAAACGATGTAAGTTTTCAACTGAAGAGCGGTGTTCTTTTGGCTTTGCTCCAAAAGCAGAATAAGCCTTCTGCCAACAATACACTTTAGGCAAAACGGGCAATTGTTCAACATTCAATGTCGAAAGTATATGTTTCTCTTCGCCTCGAAGCAATCCAAGCAACTCTTCTGACTCACCAGCGTTGTTGACACTCTTCGCAACAATTACCCCTATAAGGGTACCGGGAAACTTTTCAAAAATTGTACGGTCAACAAAGAATTTCATACTAACAACACCACATATGAAAAGAGCGGAACTGGTTAAAAAATACTTAGAATAGTAGCCAAACCAAAAGAAGAAAAGGCGGGGTTTTCCTAAAGTTTACTTGTGATGAAACCGTCCCAGTCTGATTAATGATGACCAAGGTAGCTTCTGATAATATATTTTCTAGTTTATAGCCCAACGTTTGTTGCCAAGGCGATTTAGACACAAAATAGCAGGGGTATAGTTAAGTGAAAGAATTAGTTTTTGAAAAATCAATTAGCCGAGACTGGGGGGTTATTTACTCCGAAGTTTGGCACCGCGTGTTTACAGTTGAATTTAAAAAACAATTTAACTGGAGTTACACTGAAGTGGTGTTCGAAGTACAGAATAACACAACAAGTGTTTACCGGGCTCCACTTGAGCACATTGATGGCATGCGTCAATTCATTTTAAAAAAAATTGATAAAAATCCAAGGTGGATGCAAGAAGAGTGCCGCGTAGTTGAAAGGCAAGTGGATTATGCAAACAAGTTGGTTGCAGCGATTGAAAGACACCCGCTTGAAAGCTACCAACGCGCTGAACTCGCACAATTATTTTCAAAATTGATTGAACAAAATGTGAAACTCGGGCCACTATTCGTAATCATGCTGTGGTTTCCAATTCAAATGGAAAACCGCCCCGAAGCAATAAAATACAAAAAATATATTGATCAAGCTATTGAAACGCGACGCAAAATTGAAAGAATTGGACCAATAATAGATTCTTTTTCACAGAGAATTGCATCGCTATGCGCAAAACAATTAAAAATTTCAATTGAACTAAGTAGATACATTAAGTACGATGAAGTTATCAATTATTTAGAAAGCGACGAGGAAATCGACCAGACTGAATTAGAAAAACGAAAAAACCCTTTTCTGATAACAAGCGAAGGAATTGTTTTTGAAACAATTAGGGAATATTTAACGCGGCGCGGATTTAAATTAGCTGAATTAAATACCAGCGCAACAACTGAAGTAAAAGGCAGAGCAGCGTTTCCGGGAAAAGTAAGCGGGGTCGTTAAAATCATTTTAAACAAAGAAGAATTTTATAAATTTAACCAAGATAACATACTTGTAACCTCAATGACAACCCCTGATTTTGCGCCAGTGATAAAAAAATGTAGTGCATTTGTAACCGATGAAGGCGGGATAACGTGCCACGCTGCGATCATTGCACGAGAATTGAAAAAACCATGCGTTATTGGGACAAAAATTGCAACTAAGATTTTTAAAGACGGCGATGTTGTTGAAGTAGATGCAAGTAAAGGAATTGTAAAAAAGGTCTAAAAAAAATATGAAAAAATTGATTAAAGGAACTCCTGCGGCTAACGGCAACGCAGAGGGAATTGCACACGTTATTACAAAAGAAGAAGATTATGAACATTTCAAAGAAGGAGAAATACTAGTTGTACGCATCACTGACCCCACTATGACAATTATTATGAACAAAGCAAGTGGAATAATTTGCGACATCGGCGGAATTGGCTCTCACCCGGCCATTATTGCACGTGAATTAGGAATCCCGTGTATTGTTAATACAAAATCAGGAACTAAAATAATCAAAACTGGAACTAAGATATACTTAGATGCAACAAAGGGCGACGTTTATGCCGTGGATTGATCAAATACTAGATAGTTTTGGCAACGCAATAAGCGCCAGCGACTCCGCGGGCTGGTCGCCTTTTAACCCATTTCTATTATTTCCCTACTATGCAAAACCATGGATGGATAAATTGTGGACTGCATATGAAAAATCGCAAGAAAAAGGATTCGCGCCAGCAGATTTAACAAAATGTTTTCTTGGCCCTTTGTTTTTACGCCAGGGAATCAGCGAAATAATGTTTTTCTCTAAGATTTGCGATTACGACAAAGAAAAAACTACTAAGATACTAAACTGGTTTAATGACATTCTCGTTTCGAAGTGCACTGAAGACCCATATGGGTTTAACTCAACTAAAATCTTAACAAAAGAAGATGTGGCGTATTTATTGAAAATGTTTCCATTTCGCCCAGTTGAAGAAAGTGAAGCAAAAGAAGCAGGTAAACTCATTCACGCGTGTGAAGAACTCTCGTGGAGTTACTACTTTGACTGGATTTACTGGCAGTGCTTTGAAATCTACGGTCCTTATGAACTTCCAAATAACCGAAAACTACTCTTACGCGCGTTCACTGACTTAGCGCCAGGAGAATTATGGCCACATGCAAAAGGATTCGAACCATCAACAGTTTACATTTACACGATTTACGAAAATACGGACATTAAACTAGATTTCTGGAGTCATGTAATTACGCGTGATAGTTTACCGCAAAAAATGACGCACTTAATGATAATTGAACACGGTAAAATCTTCACTACAAAAGAACAGTTAGTTGAACTACGCAAGAAAATTGAAATCGCAGCAGTTATGCAAGGCAAACGACTTGCTGAACTATCTTTTGAAGACTTAAAAACGCGCGAAATTACAACGCGACACTATGCTTTTCGTGATTTGTTCAAAAAGCTAGAACTCGACTGGAAACCCACTAGCGAAATACTAAAAACAGTAAAAGGCAAACAGTTGGTCAACTACAAATTTCCTTCGTCTTTTGAAACGCAAGAAAAGAAAAAAGAATTTTGGAAGAAACTGCACGATCCCAGTGATCCATTCTTCCCAACTGAACTAAAAAACGCTTAAGTTTTTTTCTTTTAAATACAATAAAGCTAAAACTAGGCAGTTGAAATAATAACTTACACTTCACCCACGCTTAAGTGTAAGACTTTAACAAAGCAGCATTCACCGCACACCTTGAGGCTGGGGTCTTCTGCTTGGTTAAAGAAAAAAGAATAAGCCAAAAAAGGAAAAAGGCTTTTAAAGAAAAGAATTTATTTGCCGCTTGCGATGGCACTTAGCACTCCAAGTATTCCGCCAGACCTTGCGTCTAATGAAGTAGCTTCGTTGGTCAAGTCCTTAATTTGACCTTCAAGTTTAGCCACTTGCGCAATGCACTTCGTTTTACTTTCACCTTCAGCTAATTTCTCACAGTTTTCAGCCAGAACATCCTTTGCAGATTCTAAGTTATCCACTTGTTGTCGCTGCTTTGAAGCCGCCGCTTTCAAAGTATCTTGGTTTAAACCAAGCAAAGTTAACACTTGCTTAACCGCATCTTGTCTAGCTTCTTGGCGAATCTTTTCAATTTCCTCAGCAGTTAACACAAGTTTATCACGAGTTGCAGTAAGTTGAACTGCACCTTCACGAGTTTGTCCATCTACCTTGATGTTTTCAAGAGCGGATACGGCATCACCATACTCCGTTTTACTAACGGAAATAGCCGCACGCGCGCATTCAACTTTTGCCTTCTTTTTAATCAACTCAACAGCGGCATCTAGGTTAGCCGAAGCTTTACATTTAGCTGCTACGTTTTTCATTTTTTCACAACCTTTAGTTGATTGCTCTACGCAGCGATCATAAGGGTCACCAAAGTGTTCTTTTTGTTTGCAGTACAAGTTCAAATGCCTCTTGGTCATTTTTGTTTCAAACGCACATCGGGTTTGTACTTGTTGATCCATTTGTTCTTTGAAATTCTGAAAACCATTCAAACAATTGTGTTTGAAACCCTCTTCAGTACAGAAATCAGGCGAAGAACTTCCTCCGTTGAAACCTGGGAAACCCGGACCACCTTGAGGACCAAAACCTGCGCCACCTTGTGAGCCAAAATCACCCGAGCCGCCTTGTGGGCCAAAGCCAGGACCTGGGAAACCCGGACCACCTTGAGGACCAAAACCTGCGCCACCTTGAGGACCAAAATCACCTGGGCCTAAGTCACTTGGTGCTCTGCCTGGGAAGCCAACTGCCAATCCAGTTACGCTGCTAGCTGCAGTGTGAGCTGTTTCAGGGGCAGGAGATGGGCTAGGCGAGGGTGATGGACTTGGAGCTGCTTGGGGTTGTGGCGCTGAATTTGCAGGAGGTTGAGAACCCGCTGGAAATCCTCCAGATGGAGGCTGGGAACCGGCTGGGAAACCACCAGACGGAGGTTGAGAACCCGCTGGAAATTGACTTGGAAAACCACCCGCAGGGGGTTGGTTTGGAAATCCGCCAGATGGAGGTTGCATGTTTGGACCTAAATCACCGGGGCCTCTGCCTGGAAATTGACCTTGTGGATTTTGTCCTGGGAAGTTGCCTTCACGACCACCAAAATCACCCGGACCTTTGCCTGGAAATTGACCTTGTGGGTTTTGACCTGGGAAGTTGCCTTCACGCCCACCGAAATCACCCGGACCTCTACCTGGAAATTCACCTTGCGGGTTTTGTCCTGGAAAAGCACCTTTGCCAGGGAAGTTGCCTTCTGGAGGGCGGTCGCGCATTTCTTGTTGGAAATCATCAAATTTCTTAGATTCAAATTCTGGTTTGAAGTCACGGTATTTATCCTGAAAATCTTTTTGTTGGCATTGCTGTTGTAATCTTTGACCTTGCGATTGCCACATTTGATCACACATACTTTCAGCGTTTTTCTGCGCTTTTGCTTGCTGTTCATTAAAACGAGTTATACACACGTCATTTAATTTTGATTCATCAACTGGGCAAGTTATTTCCTGTCCATCTGGACCTCGTGGCCCGATATTCTTAAAATCTTCACATAAACTTATGGCATCTTTACAGCTATCAACTGAAAAGTCAACTTCACGGCATACGCCACTAAAGTCAACATCTTTAAGTAATTCTCTTGC
This sequence comes from Microcaldota archaeon, assembly GCA_023247085.1. Taxonomy (GTDB): domain Archaea; phylum Micrarchaeota; class Micrarchaeia; order Norongarragalinales; family UBA8480; genus JAHFHC01. Next base: position 18,318 of record JAHFHC010000012.1, read on the forward strand.
CTTCACGCCAATTGCATCGGCATCCGGACAAAGGGGGCGAAGAGTTTTTTCTGGATCTCCAAGTTTTTCAAATAAAACTGGACCAAGATAACCAAGTATCATTTCATCTTCATCAATATGATCAAAGTTGGGCATTAATCTACCTGGACCACCGAATCCGGCACCACCTTGTCCACCAAAATTAACTTCTACGCCTGGTGCAACTTGTGCAACCCCAACTTGATGAAATTGATCAGCGGCATCTTTAAAATCGCCTCCGCCGAAACCTTGGCTGCCGAAGTCACCTGGACCAAAACCTTGACCGCCTTGTGGGCCAAAGCCAGGGCCTGGGAAACCAGGACCACCTTGAGGACCAAAACCTGCGCCACCTTGTGAGCCAAAATCACCTGGGCCGCCTTGTGGACCAAAGCCAGGGCCTGGGAAACCAGGACCACCTTGAGGACCAAAACCCGGACCAGCTGGGAAAGGCGCAGCTGTAATTAATGATAACATCATAACAAAGCTCGCAAAAGCAATTAATACCGATTTAACCATTTTTATCCACACTCCATATTTTATCTAAGAAAAAACACTACACAAACATATTTTAAAAAATCAAATTGTTTTCTAACCGCCAAATAGTTTACTTAAAGCACCTAAAATCCCGTTAACATCTGACTCGGAATTTTCTATTTCGCTATCTAGCGCTTTAATTTGACTATCAATTTGTGCAACTACATTTGAACACTTATTGTCATCTGGCAATTTTTCACAAACTTGTTTTATTGCATCGCGGGTTTCTACAAGCTGGTTGCGTTGAGCTTTAAGTTTTTCAATTTTCTCCTTAATTGCGCCAGACTGTAAACCAAGCAACGTCTTAAATCTAATTAACGCATCTGCACGTGCTTTTTCAGCTTCATCTTTCTTTATTTTTTCAAGTTCACTAACCGTTAACGTATACGTTTTAACTGCATTATCGCCTGCAACTTTATCTGAAACCGACACATCTTTCAACACATTTTCAAAATCATCTACTGCTTTTCCTTCTGTTTTGCCGCTGAAGAAAGCACGCTTCTTACACTCAACTTCAACACGTTGGCGAACAATTTCAAGGAACTTGGCGTGGTTTGCAAATGTAGAACACTTTGCTGCTTTGCTCTTTAAGCAAGTACAAGCTTTTGCTGCATCTGCTTGACATTTAGTATACATATCTTGACCATTGGAATTCGCACAATATTCGCTGAACTTAGGCAAATTGTAGTCAACTTCATGTTCACAGCGAGTTGTTACATCACTTTCGCCTTGTAATCCATACTGGAAGATTGCGCTTCGACATTTTTGTAAGAAACCTTCTTTGGTGCAGAAGTCACCGGACGTTGCACTTGAAGCGGGATATGACGGCGAAGTTGCTGAAGTTGTAGCCACTCCAGTTGCGGGCTCGGTTGTAGCTAATTCACCGGCAGCAGTAGCAAAACCACTTATTCTAGCCGGAGCGTGATATGCCGTATCACCACTTGAACCTGATGGCGGCGTGTAAGAACCACTAGAAGAGCCAGAAGGATATGAACCACCAGAAGAACCAGACGGATATGAACTTCCGCTACTTGATGAACCAGACGGATAAGAACCACCAGTACTTGAACCAGACGGATAACTTGAGCCACTTGGATAACTCGAACCAGACGGGTAAGAACCGCCAGTACTTGAACCAGATGGATAACTCGAACCAGACGGATAACTTGAGCCACTTGGATAACTCGAACCAGACGGGTAAGAACCGCCAGTACTTGAACCAGATGGATAACTCGTGCTAGTACTTGAGCTCATGCAAGAGCCGTAAGTTCCGCATGTTTGCCCCGATTGAGGCGGGTTATATTGTGCGTATTGACCAGAAGGACAAGATGGCGGTTGTGGACATGACCCCATACTCCCGCTGCCTGAAGGTGAAGTTACGCATTGATAGTTAGATGGACACGGTGTATTTTGCCCACTTTGAGCTTGTGCATATTGGCCAGCTGGACAACTTGGCATATTTGCAGGCGGGCATGAAGTGCCAGTTGAATTATACCCTCCACTTGTGCTGCCACTGCAAGTGTAGGATGATGGACAAGTACTGCCGCTCGCATAGTTCGGTTGAGCCCATTGGCCTGAAGAACAACTTGGCATATTTACTTGGGGGCATGCCGCATTATTCATACTATAGTTTGAACCACTCGGATAAGTATTGTTGTAACTACCGGTTGGCGAGCCGCCTGCGCAAGTGTAAACCATACAAGTTGCGCTTCCAACATAAGTAACGCCACCACCTGTAACCGCTTTGTGACCATCTGGACACGTTTGTGGTTGTGGACAAGCTGCTGGTTCGCACGAATAAGATGGACACATGCCATTACCGTAATTAGTCATAGTTGCTATTCTGTCCGAAGTACAAGCAGGCATAGGCGGACAAGATCCGGGCGCGGTTTGCTGGTTTGTTGTACAAGTATAAGCAGTTGGACATTGCTTTGAATCCCAAGCACTTGGCCGCGAATATTGCCCATTAGTACATTGAGGCATTGAAATTGGAGGACAATTTTGGCCAGGCGTCGGCATTGGATAGGAATTATTGTAACCCGGATAATTAGGATATGGCTGGGGGTAGTTTTGCGTTTCACAAGAGTAATACTTGCATTGGTGACCGCTTACATCGTAACTTTTTTCAACAACTTGACCATTACAATATTGCTTTGTTCGCTCATCAATTGGCGGACACTGTTGTTCGCCGGTGAAGATTGGTTTGTCTTGTGTGAATTGACAGAATCCATTTAGCCACGTGCCTTTATATTCCGCACATTTTTTCTGTGCATCTTGTAACATTTCTGGGTTCAATTCATGCACGCCTTTGAAACTCTTTTCATCTCCTTCATTTTTTTGTTGAAGTAATTTGTCTGCAAAATCGCCACTACAATATTTAGCTATTTTATCCGCGTTTCGCGCGTATTCTGCTTCACAAGTGTCAACTAAGCCAGTAAAGCGAGACTTACAAACGCTAATTAGTTTATCGCGGTCAGGGGGGCAGGACATTCCTGCTTCGCCACCTTTGCCTTTCAACTCTGCGCAGTGGGCAGCAGATGATTGACATTGGCTAACTTCTGCATCTAAATCCGAGCATAATCCACTTAAGTCCTTACCTTTTGTTTTTTCGTCAATGTAATTTACAATTTCGTCAACGCCATTTTTATTGGAGCACTTTGCGAAAACTTCGGTTGGATCAATTGATGTGCCTTCAAAAATTGCGCGGCCATAAAGTGATTCAGCATATTGGTTGTCTGAAAAATCTTCTCTGCATTGCCCAATTAAAAATGATTTGCCTGTCTCAACTTGAATAAAGCCACTCTTGTCGAGTGCAACGTTATCGTTAAAAGAAGAAAAAGCAACTACAAAAGATGATAAGAAAAGTAAAGAACAGACTATTAATGCAGGATATTTCATACATACGTTATTAACGGTATATATAAAAGCATTTCGATAATTTAGTGAAGAGAAAGCGGAAAAAAAAGAGAATAGTTATAAAGAAAATATTTGTAAAAAAAATAGAATTAAAAGAGAAAAAGGAATTAAAAAAAATTAAAAATATAAATTTAATAGTTAACCGCTAATTATACTGCATAATCCGCCGGCATTTTTAGCTTTTTGAATGCACTTGTTATTCAATATTTGAAGTTGTGTTTTCAATGTATCTGATGCGACTGTTATTTTGGCTTTTTCATCGGGGGATACTTGGAGTGCAGAGAGTATATTTATTGTTTTTTCAAAGGTTTTTAATTGGTCAAAGCATTGTCTTGCGCTTGCTTGTTCTTCTCCATCTTTCAGGCAAATTATTCTTTGTAATTCATAAAAAGTGTCTTTTGGTTTAACTGTTTTTTCAATTGAAACTGAGGCTTTAGCTATATTTGAACTTTCTGCATCGAGTACAGCTGCTGTTTGCGCGGGTAAAACTTCTGATAATTCGTTTAAAGTGTCTGAGCCTTTAATGGCGCCAACTTCGCATCTGGAATCTACATATTCGTATATTTGGTCGGTTAGTTGCGCTTTGTCTGAGGATACTTGTTTGCATAAGTCAAGTGCGGAACCGACTACTGAACATGCTTTTTCTATTTGTGCAGTGCATTCAGCATGGGCAGTGTCGGGGGTTTTGCATAATTTTTTAAGCACGTGAATGTTTTTTGCTTCTTGTTTGCAAATTTTATTGATTTGTTCTGGAGCATAGCTTGTGTAAACTTTAGCTAATACGCTGGCTTCTACGTCCTGTTTAATTTGTTGAGAATCACATGCAGCTGAGTCAACTGGAAGCGTGTTTGATTCTTGAGGTTGTTCAGGAGGTTCAGAAACAAGCTCGTTTAATTTTGATGGAATCGCCACTATCTTGACGGTTATAGGGGTAACTGTTCCTGATGATCCGCCGGATATTGTACGCCGCGCGGTTATCAGATTTGGAAGCTGGCAAGAATAAACCGAGCATTGTGTAGCGGGGTCAACTGCGCTTGTTTTTGTACAAGTTGTTCCAGAGGTACACGCAGACGCACAAGTAGTTGGACAAACAACTGGAGTTGAAACCGCTGTGCGGATTGAAATTGGGCCTTGGCATGAATAAATGGGGCAGTGAGTAACCCGATTAATGCTTGTTTTTGTACAAGTTGTTCCAGAGGCACATGCAGACGTACAAGTAGTTGAACAAACAACTGGAGTTGAACTTGGCGTAACCGTAACAGATGGAACAGTGACAGCAGGAACAGATGTAGACGGATTGAGAATAGGCGGAGTGGCAGCTGGAGTAACCACTATATTAGTTGAAGTTGGTGTGCATGAAGCTGCGCCTGAAGAAGAAGAAACTGTGCATCTTGAGCAGCTAAATATTTTATCACTTATTGTAGCGCCAGTGCAGAAATATTCACGTAGTGAAGTTTCACTTATGCAACTGTCTGGTTGTTCGATTCTGCCAGTTGGAGTTATTCTAGTTGTAATGCCTGGTTGAGTTGCATTTTGTCCATTGTCAGTTTCAGTGCAAGTGGGGGTAATTGCATTAGGTGAAGTGATTTGTACACATTGGTAAATTAAGCACTCTGTTTTTGGGTCAATTCCTTGGCGCAAATCTTGTCCTGGTTTGCAAGTTGGAATATTTGCTTTGGGGCAAGTGGCTGGCTCAGTGTTATCTTGCTTTTGCTCAAATTCAGGGTTATCTTGATTTAACTCGTTTGGATTATCCGCAGTATTAACTGCATCAGCTATATCCATGATATCAGATGCATCGCTTATACTTCGGGCGTTTTTGGATTTTCTGCCAAGTGGCTGCGGTTGGTCATCTAAAATCTGGTTATCATCAACTAAATCTGGATTATCTTGATCAACTTGTGTTGATTCATTCGCTTGCGTTGAATTAGTATCCTGAACTGGCTCAGTGCTTTGATCCACTGCCCCTTCATTTGTGTTAACGGTTATTGGCCCTTTGTTTTGTTTGTGGTTTGGGTTTCCAAAACATTTGGCGCGACCGTTTTTTACTTTGTAGATATTGCCAACACCTTCACAAGCATTTTTCGTGGCTTCAGTTGCAACAGGCGCAAGTGATTCAGCTATATTTTCTCCAGACATGCACGATTGCTTGCGTTCAGTTACGTAGTTCGAAGCGCGTTCACTAAGCGCAGTGAGCAGTGCTTCGGGATTTGAGAGCGTATTATCTTTCTGCGTGTTTTGGCGGGCAATGCATTGTTCAAGGAGCTTGTCTTCAGATATATCACAAGTGTCTTTAATTGGCTCGCATGCCACGCTTCCAGCAGAATAACATAAGTCACTGGTCTCAAGCACGTTAGTACAGGCAAATGGCTTTAAATTATTCGCTTGGTCTTCTGCCCATTTTCTAAGATCGGCCTTATTTCCACAGAGTTGCATTGCGCGGTTTAAGTCTAAAACTCGTTTTATCGCCGAAGCAATGGAGCCATCAGCTACATTACGGCTAGTTAATCGAGTTGCGATAACGGGGTCGGGTATAATTTGTGCTTTTGCAACTAATCCCACGTCTATAGTTGCTTCGGTTTTTACACTAGTCACCGCGTCTGCATTTGCGCTATTAGTATTCGCGCCATCCCCCGCATTTGCGCTATCCACGTCAATAGCCGCTGTAATCGGAGTTAAGGAAAGTAAGACGAATAAAGTTAGGGCAAAAAACAGGAAAAAAGAGAGAGAAGCAGCGCGGGGTTTAATCATATAATAACTCTATATCTTCTAAAGCTCGCCATATTTTTAAATTAATCCCTTGGAAATTTTTTCTTCAAGTTTTTGCTCTGACTGCAATCGCCCTAATTCATCGTCGTTAAGATGACAAACAAGATATTTAGACGTAAAGGGATAATTGCTCTTGAGTAGTTCATACATTTGCCGTGCAATTAACCTATAAGAATAATGCCCTTGCGGCGTGCTGCGCAATTTAATGAAGTGATGTAATTCTCGGATATTAGCAGTTATTAAAACTCGTTTGCGGTAAGCAAGTGGCACAATATACTGTGCTTCCCATGGGTGAACTGGATGAATTCGCCTGAACAACTCATTTGCCTCTTTCATTACTTTTTCGAATTGCGATTGAACTTCAGCTCCAGATGCAATTATATCCGGCGGAGTATCAAAGCCATGAAAAGTGGTAAGTAATTGATTTGTTTGTGTCATTAATCTATGTCGTTGAATATCTCGAAACGCGCCGTAGTCCATTAACACATCAAATGTAAATGAAACGTGTTCTAATTCTCGCATTGGCCAATCGAACTGGCCTTGTCCTGACAAAAACTCGTCGAACACGCGTTGTTTTGTTTCATAATTCATTGCACGTACGTCAAATAATAATTCGCGAAAAGATTTTTGGGAATAGCGATAGAGAATAGCTGAAAGTATAACTTCGTCCGGGTTATGTGGGCCAGCAACAAGCGTAACTGGCCTAATTGGCGGAACCGTTTCCATCGGCACTAACTCTTGAGTTAATTTTTCCATGCGCGTTTGCGTGTTTTTGAAATATTGGTTTTCATCTGCGTATTTCAACAACGACGGAAGCACCTTCTTACCCTCTTGTCTTGTAGCCTCGCCTATTTCACGCATTTCAGCTAACGGGTGCGATAACAATTTAGAAATGCCATGCGCAAGCTGCCGTGCATTAACTGTCCAGCCAATGCTCGTTTTAGTACACGCAGGCAATAAATAACGAGTTGAATCAAACCTGCGCGCTGCAGTTGCGCGTTTCCACGCTGCTTCATTCTCTCCAGCTTTAAGCGGAGAACTTTTCCTAATATAATCAAGCACAGGCTCGGACAAGTTTTGATATGCATCAAACAATTCACTTGTAAGATTAACCACATCACTGCCAAACTTCGAGTCTTTTAATACCGCATCAATGTAAAACGAATTCCGATCAAACTCAACATAGCGCGTACTCTTTTCAATATACGACGCAAGTCGATTATCTTCAATTACCTTTGAAGCAATTATCGAAACCCCTTCAAAGCACACACCTACAACTGCCCCTTCTGCAACTGACGAATGGCCATAGCCAAGCACCCATTTTTCCATGAATTGAATCGCTTTATTAATCGCCGCATCCATTTGCACTTCGCTATTTGTATTTGACAATATTTGTTTGAGCTTTTCAAAATTCTCCGGGTCTTCTTTTAACAATTCTAAAAAACCCTCACGCATTCCTTTTTGAGAACGAGAATACCTCGCTTGCATGAGCGCCCAAACTTCAGGGTGTAAATTCTTTGTAAGAAAAATTGGTTTATCTAAATTAGTAAAGAAATGATTCAAAACCAGTGCATCTTCTGCAGAATAATCTACCACAACAAACAAAGCCCCAGTTAGTTAATGCGTAAAAATTTTAATACCCAACACACAGGCATAAAGCAAAAACGATTCACCGGCAAAGTCATCTTTGCAGATCACCTACTAATTACTTTCACCGGCAAGCACGTGTGTTGGTTTTTGCTTATAAACCCACGGCGCGCCTTTACTGTTTGTTAAATTATTTTGGCCAAACGGCTTGGACTTCGATGGCGCGATAAAAACGCAGAGAAGTCCGCCACGGCAAAAAATGAATTAACACAAAGGAGGATAGGGTAGACTATGAAATTTGATGTAACAAAATTGACGTACGTGGAAATCGAGGAATTATTTTCGAAACTAAGGGGAACACCGGGCATTTCTAAACTCGGCGAAAACGTCTTGGTTAACTTTGACACAATTACCGCGTAATTAAGTACAATAGGCACAAAGGTGAGAAATATGGAATTTGAAACCGAAGAAAGAAAAGAAAAACACAAGCTACACTTTTTGATACCCGAATACATCGAATACTTTGACGGATATAATTAGAAAAAAAGGAGAAAAATGGCGTTTATGCAACTTTGTATTGGCTGTGGAAAAACATTGGGAACAAGCGACGACTACGGCACTTGCCTGAACTGCGAACGCGGCAGAGCATTCACTTGCCTAGAGTGCTGAAAAACGCAAATTATCGCAAGGTTTAAGTGTATGTTTAAACATAAACATACTTATGACGGTGAAGACAATTACAATAACAGAAAACGCATACAATGCCCTTAAGCAACTTAAGCGCGGTGAAGAGAGTTTCAGCGAAGCTATTCTTCGCGCAGTACCTCGCAAAGCTACAATTAACGACTGGCTAGGCGCATTGAAAGACTCGCCCAGATCTGTTGAAGCACACCAACAGGCAGTTGCAGAAATTAGAAGGCAAATGGGTGAAAAAATGCAGGAGAGAATAAAACATGTACGTTCTCGACACTAGTGCAACAATTGAAATACTCAAGGAAACCAAAACAGGCAAGAAAGTCGTTCAAGCAATTGGCAGCAATCACTTTGCACTTTCTAGCATAACGGCTTTTGAAATACTCGCTGGAGCTTTACCTGAAGAGCAGGGCAAAACACTTGAGCTAATAGACTCTAGCGAAATTATAGAATTTGACAAAGAATCTGCAAAAATAAGTGGAAAAATCGCCAGGCAACTAAACGAAAAAGGCGAAACTATAAACCCACTGGACACTTGCATAGCTGGCAGCGCAATAAAATACAACGCTGAAATTGTGACACTTGACAAAGACTTCAAACGTATACCAAACCTTAAAACAATAATTCTAAAGCCATGAGTAACAAAAACAACGTTGAAACTCACAAAAAACTACGGAAAAAATATGTGCTTAAAGAAAAGCACGATTTGGAGATCCTCGCACTTTGCAATGAATTGGAAGCAAAAAGACTTTCTAAATCCAACCGCAAACTTGTAAAATTAATTAAAACCCAACTTGAAGAAGATTGGCGCACGCCGTTATTAAACGTGTTGAAAAAAATAGAAAAAAATATTGATTGCACATTTTGACAATTATTTGTTTTCCACTCTATTTTTAACTCCCAAGCACCTACAAAGAATTAAACTATGGAACCCAGACAAGCTTTACTGCACACTATTTCCAAGCACACGGAGAACAGAATTGAAAAAGCCGTTGAACAGTTAAGTACAGCACCACAAATAAAAGCACACTTAACACATATGCCCGCTTTAAAGCACGTTTTGCGTTTTGGTGTTGCAAGTGGCAAAATCCCAGAACACAACGGCACAAACACTGCCTTACAACTTCTACAAAGAGCGTTACACAACGCAGAAGTAGCTAATCAACTAGACAAAAGAAAAAATCGCAGCGGCGGCAGGCTACCGAGATTAGCCGTAGAATTACAAGAAACACTAGCCAAAACTTTTCAACAACACGACCAACACACGCCCCTTGCAAACGACAAAACATTTGCAACATACCTACGCAAAATGGCGTTAAACTTCCATAACTTAGGCTATACTGCACAAGAATTACAACGAAACACTTTACTAGCAGAAGCAGTTTTAGATCACGTTACAACAGAATACCAACTAATGAAAGAAACAGGCGTACCGCCATCAATAATCAAAAGGAGCGGGCATCAGTTTACAGTATTTCACGCAGATCAAGTTTATCGTGACGCTAGACGCCTATTCGGAGCAGACAAAGACTCTAAATCACTAGTGAAAACAGCAGCACACCGCTGCTTGACTAAAAAATATAGTTCAATAGAACAAGCTAAACGCGCGTACGACCAACACTTGAAAGACGCTACACGTGTTTTTGGAGGAGACCCAGAATCAGCACCACTAGTCAGAACCGCAGCATTCCAACTCTTCATAAAAAGATATAGAACTATTGAAGAAGCCAAAAAATCATACGACCAGCACATCAAAGATGCCACCAAAATATTCGGAGGAGACCCAGAAACCGCGCTATTAGTAAGAACCGCCGCAATCCAACTCTTCACAAAAGTATATAATTCAATAGAACAAGCTAAACGCGCGTACGACCAACACTTCAAAGACGCCACCAAAACCTTTGGAAGAGACGAAGATTCTAAGCCGTTAGTCAGAACCGCCGCAATCAAACTCTTCATCAAAAGATATAGAACTATTGAAGAAGCCAAAAAAGCATACGACCAACACGCCAAGGACGCCAAACGCGTCTTCGGAGCAAACCCAGAAACCGCACCACTAGCAAGAACAGCAGCAATCCAACTCTTCACCAAACAAAACAAAAACATTGAAGAAGCCAAACGAACATACGACGCATACTTAAAAAACGCCAAACTCATCTTTGGCGCAGAAGAAGATTCAAAACCACTAGTCAGAACCGCCGCAAACCACCTCTTCACAAAAAAATACAGTTCAATAGAACAAGCCAAAAGAGCATACGACCAACA
>JAHFHC010000003.1 GCA_023247085.1 Microcaldota archaeon
GGGCTCAAGCACAAGATAGCTCGCAGGAATTGCTTCAATTTTCATTTTTTGCACAACAGGCGCAGCTTGAATTTGTGCAGTTGAAAGCCAGTAGACATCACGTGAGTTAAGCATATACATGAAGTAAACTGCGTCTGCGAATTGAGTTAAGCCAGAAATATTACCTGGAAATAAAACAACTGGGATATCAACTGCCTCTTTAATTTTTTGTACAGTTTCATCAAGTACACTCCCTTGTGCGCCGATGCTTCCACCAACTAAAATTGCATCTGAACCTGCATCGTAAGAAGTTTTAGCTAGCTTAGCGGCGTGGTCAAGGAAACACTTGTCGGGGTCAATTAAAGTAAACAACATAGCGCCTTGCGAATGTACTTTCTCCCAATAATACTTTTCAGTCTTTCCAATATCCATCATAAAAACCAACAAGAATAAGGAGTAACACAGCTTTAAAATTATGCCTTGTTTAAAAACAATAATAAACGCAATTTAGGAAAAAAAACATGCAACTTTTGTCTCAACTAGTGGCCGCTATTGGCGAAGAAAACGTAGCTGAAAAGATCCGCGAAAAACAAGAGAAATACTTTTACTTGCTAACTGAAGAAGCGGCTGGGCGCATAATCTGTCGAGAAAATGGGATACACGTAGAGAAAAACAAAAAGCTACTCACTTCACTTGACCAGCTTGAAAGTGGACAACGAGTTACAAACGTTTTTCGAATAGCGGGTTTTTCAGAACCAAGGAATTTTAAGAAAAGCGACAGGCAAGGAGTGCTCTTAACAATAAATCTAGGTTATGCTGGCGGGCAATGCACGTTGTTAATTTGGAACAGCGACGCAAAAGCACTCTTAGCAAGCAAGTTAAATGTAAATGATTGCGTGCGGGTAACTGACGCAGTTGTAAAAAATCTTAATCCACTTGAATTAAACTTAGACTTACTTGCTAAAATAGAATTATTAGAAGAAACGCAAGCAAAAGATACAAACGCAGAAGGTGCAGACATTACAAAGATACCGTTGCGAAACATAACTTTTTTGCCTATTGACAAAATCACTGCAAGCGAATGTATTCACACGCGCGGCGTATTGGCAAATGTCGGCGAAATAAAGACATTTCAAACAAAAGACCGAGAAGGAAAACTGCGGCGCGGCGTGATAAAAAGCGAAACAACTCAAATCCCGCTAGTATGTTGGGGCGAATACGCAGAATTACTGACAAGCGAAGCAAATGGCAAAGAGCTAGTCATTGTTGACGCAAAGGCGAAAATCAATAAACTAAGTAACGCGATTGAAGTTCACACTGGAAGCAACACGCGCATTGTGCTTAACGAAATTCCACAACTTGAAATCGCAAATAAAAAAATAAGCGAATTAAAAGAAGGGGAAAACACAACAATCTACGTAACTCTAGAAGAGTTGAAAGAAGTAAAAACAATAAACTTGTGCGAAAAATGTTTCACGTCTATAAAAGGAGAAAACTGCCAGTGCGGAGGCAAAGCAAAACACACAGTAGTGGCAGAGGCAGTCCTAGCTGATGAGAGTGGCAAATTAACTTGCACTTTTTTTGACACGCGCGCATTACAATTATTGGAAATGAAGTCAATTGCACCAGATGTTGCACAAATCGTCACACAATTAAAACAAACGCAATTGAAGAATCGAAAACTCACGTTGAAAATAACAACAAAGCAAAACAACTACCTAAATGCATTGACTGCAAATTGCAAACAAATCGTATAACTCACACAATTCGCACCAGCCAAGGAAATTGATCACCGGCAAGCACGTGTCTGGAACTCTTTTTAAACCTCAAGCGCCATTAGTCGTTTACTAGTTTGGTTGCAACTTAGTTTGCAACAATCAAATACCGGCACTAACCGCTTGTGTTTGATTTCGAGCTGAAAATGTCAGCATAGCTGGCTATTAGCTAAAAATGGTGATGTAAAATGAGCGAAAAGAAAAAGAAGATAACTACTATTGACGAGTTGCCCGGAGTAGGGGAAACAACTGCTGCGAAGTTAAGAGATGCCGGATATGACACTTTAGACATCATAGCCGTTAGCTTGCCAGCTGAAATCGCTGAAGTTGCGGGTATCGGCGAAGGCACAGCCGCAAAGGCAGTAATTGCTGCGCGCGATGCATTGGAAATGGGTTACGAAACCGCAGACACAGTATTGGAAAGAAGGAAGAACATTGGAAAAATTACAACTGGTTCAAAAGAACTTGACACACTTCTTGGTGGCGGAATCGAGACTATGAACATCACAGAAGGATTTGGCCGATTTGGTTCAGGCAAATCGCAGCTTGCATTCCAACTTTGTGTCAATGTACAATTGCCAAAAGATAAAGGCGGACTAGAAGGAGGCGCACTTTTTATTGACACTGAATCAACGTTCAGGCCAGAACGAGTTAGTCAAATGGCAAAAACACTTGGCTTAGACGAGGGAACTGTGTTAAAGAATATTACAATTGCACGAGCGCATACGAGTGATCACCAAGTGCTACTTGTGGAAAAAGCAACTGAGCTCATTAAGGAGAAAAATATCAAGCTCCTCATAATCGACTCGCTAATGGCTGGCTTCCGCAGTGAATACGTTGGACGTGGGCAATTGGCAGAGCGCCAGCAAAAAATAAACAAGCACATGCATGAATTACAAAAACTCGCAGAAATGTACAATGTTGCAATTTACGTAACCAACCAAGTAATGGACCGGCCAGACATGATGTTCGGAGACCCAACTGCACCAGTTGGCGGAAACGTAGTTGCACACGCATCTGGTGTACGCATGTATTTACGCAGAAGCAAAGAAAATCGCCGCATTGCAAAAATAGTTGACTCACCACACTTAGCAGAAGGAGAATGCGTATTCACAGTAACAGAAAATGGAATTGGCGACGCGGAATAATACGATGGAAGAACAAACCAAAAGGCGTGTGCTCATCCGCATACGAACTATCTAAGAAAAAATAAAAGGCGAAAAATATGGAATTAGCTTATCTAAAAATCACAAAAGAAACTAAACAAATTCTCGACAAAATAAAAACAGAACATAATTTTCAATCTTATGACGAAGTCGTGAATTGGATATTAAGAAAAAACTAACAGTGATCAGCCAAAAGCAAGAGCTAAAATTGCCTTACGTAGCCCAGATGCTTTGAAAATGTTCCGCTGTGTTTACGAAAAAGAAAGGAAAAAGTGGAGAGTAGAAGAGCACTCGCTGTAAAAACTACTCAGCCACTATTATCTTTGTAATCGATGGTTTACGCATTATTGTACCTGCGCGCACGCCCACCAAATACTCGGTTTTCTTTTGTTCGCAAAGGTCAACAAGCCGCTGTGTGACAATCCCGTCAAGTACAACTGCGCGGACGTTATCGGTTTCAGTAAGTGCTTTCATTATTTCACGAATTGGAACTTCTGAAACTACATTCAAATCTTGTCCAAACAAACGTGCCTTTAAGCTACCTTCCAATTCCTTCAAAGAAGAAAGTAAAGCCATTGGCTTATCGCCTGATTCACGGTCATCTTGGCCGCTTTGGTTGCTATCAGCTTCAAGCGTTGGTTCTGACTTAAAAGTTGGTTTTGAAGCCATTAAAGCCCCTGGCCGCGGAGCAGCTGGGCGTTCAAGTGCAACTGGCCGTTCAAAAGCAGGTGCTCGCTCTTGTCTTTCAAATGAACGTTCACTTGTTCGTTCGTTCGTTTGGCGGTCATTAGAGCGATCATGTTGTCGTTCATTGCGTTCAAAGCGCTCTGGCCTACTGCCATTATCTGGGCGCTCTTGTGGCCTGCGTTGGAAACCACCAGAACGTTCTTCGCGTTTTCCGTTTGTTTGTTCTGCAGGCACTCCCTTGCGCAGACATTGAATTATCTCCTTGCGGGTTAACTCTTCAACTTCTTTTCCAGTTGGAGCACGTGCAACAAAGTCAATATCCGCAACTGCCATTAATTCCTTTAGAATAATGTCCCCGCCTCGGTCTCCATCTAGGAATACAGTTACTTCTTTTTCATTGCATAGTTTTGCAATTGTCTTGCCAACATTTGCGCCGCCAACAGCAACTACGTTTTTGATGCCGTTCTTTAGCAAGTTAATAACATCTGCCCTACCTTCTACAACGACAATTGCTTCACTCTGAGCCATCATTGGGCCACAAGATAATTTGTCTTCGCCGTAAGTTGAAACTTCAGCGATTTTCATTTCGTCGCGCACGAGTTCAGTCAATTGTTTGCTTTCAGGCAATTCTTCAAGCACGAGGGTTTTCAACAAGTTCTTAGCTCGGTCAAGTAATTGCTTGCGTTTTATACTGCGCGAATCTTCAATTTTAGTCACATTTATCCTTGCTTCACACGGGCCAACGCGGTCAACTATTTCCAAGCTAGCTGCAAGTATACTTGTTTCAGCCATATCTAAACTAGATGGAACAAAGATTTGCCCAAATGTTTTTCCGTTTTTTACTTGAGTTTCAACTTCAATTCGCCCTAGCCGGCCATTTTTCTGCAATTCACGGAAATCAAGTTCGTCTCCAAGCAAACCTTCAGTTTGACCGAATAATGCACCAACTATATCTGGCTTTTCAATTATCCCGTCAACTTCAAAATTTGCGTTTATCATGTACTTAACCGTGTCAATGTAAGTCTTTCCCATATATTTTCACCTTTAAATTATTTTCATTTCGTTTTTTATTTTTGTTTAATTTTTTTGTTTTTTTTATATTTTGTGTTTTATTTTTAATTTTTTATTTTTATTATATTTTTTATCTCATCTTTTTTCCGCGATTTCGCTCAACATCCTATCAAGCTTTGAATCCACTTCTTCAAAGCAACGCATGCCGAGAAATAACCGGAATTTCTTCCGCGTTTCCACATCAGCAACGCAATCAAACCGCAACAGCAACTCGGCAAGTTGTGCGGCTCTTTCGTTTCCAGTTCTGTCAAAATCGAACAAAATAACTGGCTTTTGTTGCGAGGCAATTATGCGTTTTGCAAGTTGCTCTTTGCCGCCATTTGCTTCTATTATCGAGGCAGTTAAACCTACATTCCTAAGGGCAGCCTTGTCGCGTTTGCCTTCAACAAGCAACACAACCTCGCTTGCATTAAGCTTGGCAACTAGCTTATCTAAGCCTGCCAACTTTTTTTGAAGCAATTCACCGTTCATGTGTTTCGTCATATCCGAGATATTTTTTATGCAAAAACTCCCGGGCAACTTTTTGCCTTTTCAGGCCAAGGGAAAAAGCGAACAGTTGTTGGCAACATCTTCATATATCGGGAGTTGAATCCCTACCTCGAGTTGTCATCCGCTGCGCTTTTTACCTTGACAGGCTGAAGGCCATAGATACACAATAGGCACGAAAAATTAGTCGTTGATTATTCAACTATTCTAATACACTTTTAGCTTTTGTGCTAATGGCATTTGTGGCGATTCGCTTATTAAATCATAAAGCGAGGGCGCTATGGAAATAAGGTCTTTTTGCGAAACTACGCCAACTATTTTACCTTGTCGAATTACGGCAAGTCGCTTGATATTTTTTATCCCCATTAGCTTTGCAGCTATGGAAATATCTTCGGTTATCTGAATCGTTATCAAGTTTTTTGTACATATATCTCGAACCAAATAATTGGTTTTTCCAGTTGCAAGGACTTTAGACACAAGATCTCGCTCGGTGATTATGCCGCATATTCCCTTGGCGCTTGAAAACACCAAAAGGCTACCTACCCCAGTTTCAGCCATTTTCTTAGCGGCGTCAACAACGGAAGTTGATTCAGGCACAGTTACAAGCGAAGTCTTCATGCAGTCGCCAACTTTTATCCCTGTTTCCATATTTTTACTAAATTACCATTTTAACATTTTTTGGCTAAAAGCGTGTTAAAAATCAAAACTAATTCTAAGTCACGCTATTAAACATCTAACACACATTTGAAAGAAGGACATATTTATAGCTAAGGTACTGGGCGCAATCTATAGTACGCGACGCCACACAGGGCTAATTAATCTCTATCACCTTTAGATTCCTTATGGGCAAAGGGGCTTATTTGAAGGGCGCACGGTTTGAACGCCAACTAAAAGAAATGCTCCGCAGTCGTGGCTTTTGGGTTATACGTTCCAGCAAAAGCGGAGTAGATGGTTTAGCCCCGGATTTAATTGCACTTAGCATGAATCGAAAATTTGCGTTAGAATGCAAAGCTTGGAAGGCAAATTTACATTTTGAAAAACCCAAGATGCAAATTATGAAGGAGTTTGAAAACACAACCGGAATCCCTTTTTACATTGCATGGAAACAACCAAGAGAAGACTGGCGGTTTTATCCATTATCTGCACTTAAAGAAACTACTCGCGGCTATACGCTTGTGCTTTCTGACTTAAAAATGGGAATGAGATTAGCCGATCTTACTGGAGAAGAGTCGAAAACCCTACAAAACACGCTAACAGATTTAACTAATAGTGAGTTACAATCAATAACGTTAGAAGAAGCCGAAAAACCAGAGAAAACGTCGCCAGACGTAAATTCAGAAACAACCCCCGCTAATTCTACGACAAACGACAGATAAATACGACTAGTTTGTTACTACCGGTAAGTTTATAAATTACTTATTGCATAAGTATTGCAGATCAAAATGACAAGTTTATCACCATCTCAAATGGCAAAAATGAAAATTGGACTAGTGGAAAAGAAAGCCGCACCTAAACCGGAAGAGGACGTAGTTGTCATGCCTGCTTTCGTGCCAACTAAGATGAACAAAGGAGAAGGAATTCTCGAAGTTACAACTCGTCAAAAATACTTAAATGAAGGATACGCAGACTGGATTAACTGGCACCTATACCGCATAATTGGAATAGGCTCAGCAGT
Source organism: Microcaldota archaeon (assembly GCA_023247085.1). Taxonomy (GTDB): domain Archaea; phylum Micrarchaeota; class Micrarchaeia; order Norongarragalinales; family UBA8480; genus JAHFHC01. The sequence goes on from JAHFHC010000003.1 coordinate 6,840, forward strand.
TGCTGCTTTGTTTTTAATTGGAATAAACTTGTGGCTAGCTGCTGGCGCAGGAGCTATAGCCGGACATTTTTATTCAGAACACGTTAGAATCGCAAAGAAAATCGCAGTAAACTACTCAAGGAGAAGGCTCCTATACACAAGGTAAATGAAACACTATGGCATTAAGCGGAATCAAAGGAACAGTCGTTGACGTTGTAAAGGATATTCGACAGAATACTCCTCTTAAAGTGGAAAAAAAAGAGGAAACGGTCAAGACAAGTGAATTTTACACTGGCGCTTTGAGTAGAGGTAGTGATAACGTATTAGGACAATGCACTAGAAAAGAATTCATAAACGAGTTCATTGATTTTTGGAAGGACGATTACCGTGCAAAAGCGAAATGCATTTGTTTTCTAGCAATAGCTGCATTGACATTCAATATAATGGCACCATTTTCACTTTTTTGCATTGCACTTGCAGCAAAGTACTGGGATTGGGCAATGTGGTGCAGAAACATAGCTAGATTCAATGGAAACTTCCGTACAATCATATACGGACAATAAGAAAAGAAACAACAAAAGTACAAAACACAAACAAAAAATAAAAAAAATCGAAAAATAAAGAAAATCAAAGATAAACACAAACAAAATCAAGGTAAAAAAAATATGTCAAGTGATGCACTGCATGATGCGAAAATGTCTTTCGACGCTCCGACCCTCGGCGTGAGCGAAAGGCTAGAGGCCGTTGGAAAGAGCATAGCTCCAGCTTTTGGATTAGAAGGATTTTCAACCATTTTACAGAGACTAGCTAGGAACTTCGCAGCGTTGCTTGAATATTACAAATTAGCCACAGTTGTACGCCACAAAGACATTAGTTTTCCAGATGGAATGAGCAAACACATATTTTTCTTCGACGATAAAATAGTCAATGCGACGATACTTTTAGGGTGCGGAATAGCAATCATTTCACAGCCTTCTCTCCTATTGCCATTAGCGCTAGTAGCCGTTGCTTATTTTGGCAGCGATAAATTCTTAAAAACGGTTGAAAAGTTATGACAATGAAAAATAACAAAGTACAAACAATCAAAGAAATAAAAGCGGCAATGACAAAAGCTGCGTTAGCAAAGACAAAGGCAGCGCCAGCTTCAGGTCCGGCAGATGTAAAGAAGACTTACATGACCATACCATATTACACGCCATCTGACAATGTAGATATCAACAACTTAACCGAAGCACAGAAAAAGAAGTTAATTCAACAAGGAAAACTCATGGGTAGCGGAGACCCAATAACCATTGCTAAAATAGATAACCGTAAAAATACCTTGAACGCTTGGTGGGATGCAAGTGACTTCACTTACGACGCCGGAACGTCATACAAAGCATGGACATACACTTGGGCGTATCTCGCATTAACAATAATTTCTTACGTATTCATACACCCACTCGCAGCAATCCCATTTGCCTGGAAAGTTGGGCACAATTGGAGCCAATACGTCGGCGGATTAGTATTCGGAAAAGAAGACATGAAAGGAAAGACACTATACCACACAGTATAAGAAAGAGGTTGATGAAAAATGACTGAAAACATTCCAAAAGCATATGACAAGCTCATCAGAGCCACCACAGTAGGATCAGAACAGCCTATTGCGCTCCAAGCAACAAACCGTTGGGCCTACATGGAAAAGTACATGAACGATTTTGAAGACATGTTAGCATTCGATGTAAACCAATGGATACTAGCAGGAATAGGCGCAGTGCTCTTACTAATGGGAAACGTACTCGGGGTAATAGCACTAGCGGGCGCTACATATTACAGAATTCAATATAAGCACCGTTATGGCCAAGTAAACTCATCTCGTAGACTAATACTTGGAAACTAAAACCAAAATGAGGCGCACTTATGTCAACTGAATTTGAATTAATCACATATGCAATCCTGGCAATTGCGCTGTTTTTACTTTTTAATCACTTTTTACCACTTCGCCGAGCCCAGAATGCAAAAGAAAAACCAATGGCAAAAATGGATCTTAATAGTAGGATAATTTAAAATACCAGGCGCCATAACCGCAAAGTTGGTTTAACCTGGCGGTGTTTTTAATCTCCTACACCTAAATTTTTAGCGTGAAGCGCAACTTTATTTTCGTTACTGGCGGCGTACTATCCTCCCTAGGTAAAGGCATACTTGCATCATCTATTGGAAAAATCCTAAAGGACAAAGATGAACACAACGTTTCACTAATGAAAATAGACCCTTACCTCAATTGCGATGCAGGCACATTGAACCCATTTGAACATGGGGAAGTCTTTGTAACACGCGATGGACAAGAATGCGATTTAGACCTAGGCAATTACGAACGCTTTTTGAACACTTTTGCAATTAACGAACAAAACTTAATGATGGGAGACGTTTACCGCGAACTTGTTGAAAAAGAACGACGCGGAGACTATCTTGGCAAAACCGTACAATTGATTCCACACGCTACAAATGAAATCAAAAAACGAATACGCGCATGCGGTGAAAAAACCAAGTGCGATACGCTGATAATAGAAATAGGCGGCACAGTAGGGGATATCGAAAGTGAAGTGGTATTAGAAGCGAGTAGACAAATGAAATACGAAGAAGGCAACAACGTGCTATTCATTCACTTAGCGCTACTGCCCACTATTCTAACTGGCGAAGAAAAAACTAAGCCAATGCAACACTCAGTAAAGGCATTACAAGCAAGAGGCATTACCCCCGACCTATTAATAGGAAGAACAAGCGACAGCATGGCTGCAGAGTCAAGGTCAAAACTAGCATTGCAATGCAACGTAAACGCAAGCGATATTTACTATTCACCAAACGCACCAACCATTTACAAATTGCCACTCTTATTGGAAAAACAAGGAATCGATAAAGCAATTGGCAATAAACTGGGATTTGAAATTCTAAATGGCGAAACATTTGAACAATGGAAAAAACTAGTTGACCAACTAGAATCAGCCTCTGACGAAGTAAATATAGCTGTAATCGGCAAATATGCAACTAGTAAAGATGCTTACATGAGTTTATTCGAAGCGCTTACACACGCGGGAGTTGCAAATAAAGTTAAAATTAAAGCGGATTTAATTGACGCAACAAAAATAGAAAAGGAAAGCGTTAAACTCAATGATTATCACGGCGTAGTGATTCCAGGCGGATACGGCAGCCGCGCAGTTGAAGGCAAAATAAAAGCAATTCAACACAGCCGCGAAAATAACGTTCCTTTGCTCGGAATTTGTTACGGCTTTCAACTATCTATAGTTGAAATTGCACGAAACATACTTGGCTGGACGGATGCCAATACAACTGAAATCATCCCAGATACAAAACACCCCGTTATTGACTTGTTACCTGAACAAAAACAAGTCAAGGATAAAGGCGCAACCAACAGGCTCGGCGCAAAGAAAACACTAATCGAAAAAGAAACAATGGCATTTGCAATGTACAAACAAGAAAACATACTAAAGCGATTCCGTCACAGGTGGGAAATGAACCCAGAATATGTTCAAGTGATGCAAGATGCAGGAGTGGTTTTTTCTGGAGTTGATGAAAGTAAAACTATTAAAAAAGTGCTTGAATTGAAAAATCACCCGTTCTTCTTTGGAGTACAATATCACCCAGAATTCGACTCTCGATTAGAAAAACCAGAAGAATCTTTTACAAAGCTAATTGAGGCGAGCAAAAAATGCTAACTATTTACACGGACAAACACTGCGAAAAAGTTGCGCAAGCAATTGCAAGTGGCGCAAGTAACGTGGAACACAAAATTACAAAAATTCCGGAATTCACTGAACAAAATGTATTGTGCATTGCAAAGAAGCCATTTGGAAATGAACTAAAACAAATAGCAGACAAACTGATTGGCGCAGTGTACGTGGTGGGGGTCGGATTCTCTTTCGACAAAATGAGAAAGATGATTGAAGAATTACAAAAAGACCAGCCAAGCATAAAGGTTGAAGTGACTCTCTGCCTTAAGCGTAAAGGCACACTACCATTAGGGGGAGAAGTTACAGAAATCGAACTTGCGCGCGTATCTGCCCTTGGCGAACGAATTGCTACAACAATAACTGGAACACGCCAACGCCCACAAAACGAAAAAAACAGAATACAAAACTACAACAAATAGCAAAAAGTTGAGAAGATAGAGCGAGGTAAGGGAGTTGCACCCTTCTATTCCGCTTGCTGCACGCGGAGCGCCTATTCCGCTAAATTTTTCTTTTTAGAAAAAAACTACTGCAGGCGGATGCATAGCTGATCTGCCAACCTCGCAAATTTCAAAGGCAAAAAAGCATTAGGACTAGTCGGTAATTAATACCTTTTTTTGTTTTCTAAAAGAACACAGAGGCCAAGTCTCTCCAAGCAATTTTAATTAGAAACTTGGAAGCCAACATTGGCGCACCTGCGTTCAACCCACCTTTTTACAGAATCCGATGCTAAAAGTAAAGAAAAAAGTGCCAATATAAGCGTTCCGGATAAGAATAAAAGCGGGCTCGGTGGGATTTTCAAGCAAAAACCGTTCTTTTTACAAAAAACAAAAGAAAAAAAGACGCTGCGTGTTCTTTTTTAGAAATAAAATGTTTGTTGTCAAAGAAAGGTGTTGTCTTTGAACCCACGACCCTTCGGTTAAGAGCCGAATGCTCTAGCCATTCCAGGAATTTTGCCGCTACTATTATTATAGTTATGGCATAATTCAACCTGAGCTACGAGCCCACAAAAAACAAAAAAAATGTATTTGCTAGTTTAGAGGAGCGAATAGTTATTTAAAATATCTCTGCGTATATAAAGTTAGTAAAACAGCACAATGCTTTAGGCATCGTAGCTAAATTACAACATTTCGAACGTTGTATTCAACCTTTTGAATGGTTTGAAAATGGTAAAAAAAATTCCTGCAAAGGCTGAAGTGAACAACACCAGTAAAATGGTGAGTCCTACAAAGCAATTAGCTGGGGAATTAACTCTTTTTATAAAGGAACTTGCTGGCGAAGAAGGCGTTCAAATAATCTCGTGTATTGGCGACAGTGGAACAACTGACGATAAGATTGAAGAAGTTACAAAAATGAAAATCGCAGAGATACGCTCTGTGTTAAACCACTTGCATAGCTATGGACTAGTAGAATACACTAGGGAGAAAAATTTGCAGACGGGGTGGTTCACTTACACTTGGCGGCTAAATGCAAACCGTGCATTGCAAAACTTCTTAGTTTTAAAGAGACGCGAATACGAAAAATTACGCACAAAGCTGAGCAGTGGGGATGGCGTTCAGTTATACCGTTGTCAAAAAAGCTGTAATTGTTTAGAGTTTGAAAAAGCAATTGAACTCGGTTTCCGCTGTCCGGGTTGCCGCGGTAAATTAAATGTAGTGGATCAAGAAGAAGAATTATTAAAACTTGAACGAAAGATAACTTCATTAACAAGTGTAACTCAACTGTCAACCTCGGATTTTTCAAGCCGCGTATTACAAAGTTAAAACAATTTAAGACGGGTTTTGTAAAGTTAAATAAACGCATAGCCTTTTTAAGTTTAAAAAAGACAAATTCTTTTACGCTCCTGACTCTAGCGGGGTAACAAACTCGTTTCTCTTTAATTAGATATTAGTTTGACCCAAGGGTAGCCAGGAGTGCCCGCTGGTCCGACCAACGGCTAATTCATACAAATAGCAGCTGGTTAGGGCGAAGCTCATAACCCGGAGACCGGTGGTTCAAAAACCGCTTTTCTTTTAGGAAAAGAAAAGTGTGTGGGAAAAGAAAAACTTCTTCTTTTTCGAAAATCCACCCCCCGCTATTTTTCATAACCACTAATTTTTATTCTCCGAAAAATTAAGAAGTTCGATGAAAACACTATTAGTTACATTGGACGGCGTTGCTGACCGGCCTTGCGTGCAGTTAGGAAACAAAACTCCGCTTGAAGCTGCAAAAAAACCAAATTTAAATAGATTGGCACAAAATTCTGTTTTGTTTAATACCTGCATTGCGGGCGAAATTGCTCCAGAGTCTGACGTGGGGGTACTTTCTCTGCTGGGGATTAACCCTTTTCAAAAGCATGTTGGACGTGCAATTTTTGAATGGCTTTCAACTGGAAGGCGTTTTGAAAACGGCTGGCTTGCACTTCGAGCTAATTTCGCAACAGTTGATAAACGTGGAAAAATCCTGGACCGCCGCGCTGGCAGGAGTTTATCGCGTTTTGAAGCAAAACAATTGGAACAAGAGATCAATGCAATAAAATTAGGCACTCCTTTTGAATTCGTTGCAACTTCTGGCCACCGGGGGGTGGTTGTGTTCAAAGGAGATTTTTCCAAGCACATTCAAAATACTGACCCGGCATACCAAAAAAACAAAAAGGGAATAAGCAACGCTAAGCACAAGTTCGCCTCAAGAGTTGCCCGGTGCACCCCCTTGTCCTCTGATTCGAAAAGTAAAAAAACCGCTGCACTTGTAAATGCCTTCACTCAGGTAGTCAATGCTGTGCTTGAAAAAAGTGAAGTGAACCAGCACAGGAAGAAGCGCGGCCAATTAGCGGCAACGGCGTTATTGCTAAGAGATGGCGAAACAAAATCGCCTAGAGAAAATTATTCAGAGTGGACAATAGTTGCAGGCATGCCATTAGAGATTGGAATTGGAAAAGCATTTCAAATGAACATGGTGAAAATAGCAGAGGGAGATTACAAAAAAATTGCGGCAATTGTTGGCAGCGAAATTAAAAAACGGAATGTCTACGTTCACTTAAAGGGCCCGGATGAGTATGGGCACGACGGGGATGTTTTTGGAAAAAAAAGAAGCATTGAAGCAATCGACCACCTTTTTTTTGGCAATTTAAACGTGGATTTAAGCAAAACTAGAATTGTTGTAACTGGCGATCATGCTACGCCGTGTGAATTAAAAGCACATTCAAATGACGCCGTGCCTGCACTTATTGCAGGAGGAAAACTAAAAGGGCAAAAAAACGGTTTTGATGAACCAAGCGCAAATAAGCAAAAAACCATTGTAGCATGGAAATTGCTTAGAACCGCGGCTTTGCTAACTTAAGCCCGTATAATTCCTCAATCATTAGCAAACGGTTATATTTTGCGGTTCGTTCGCCTCTTGCTGGTGCGCCGATTTTCGCAAATTGACAGTCGAGTCCAACTGCAAAATCTGCTAAAAAAGAATCTTCGCTGTCGCCGGATCGATGAGAGGCAACTAGATTCCAATTTGCAGCTTGCGCTATTTGGGCGGCTTCAATTGTCTCAGTAACTGTACCAATTTGATTTGGCTTTAGTATTACTGCATTGCATGCTTCGGAGATTACGCCCCGCATTATTCGACCGGAATTAGTAACCAGTAAATCATCACCCACTACTTGCGTGTGTTGTTTTTTGGCTACTGAAGTGAATTCTGTAAAACTGTGCCAGTCGTTTTGATCAAACGGATCTTCAATTGAAAATATGTCGAAATCGTGCATTAGCGAAAGATAAACGTCGGTTAATTTACTTGAAGAAAGCGGTTTACCTTCAAAGTTGTACTTGCTGGTTTTTGAATTATAAAATTCGCTTGCGGCACAGTCAAGTGCCAACTTAACTTTTTTTGAATGTCCTGCTCGGTCAATTACGGATTGAATTAATTCGAGCGCTTGAATAGAAGATTTTACGTGCGGCGTAAAACCCCCTTCGTAACCAACGCTTGTTCCCCCTGCTCCGAATTTTTTTATAATTAATTCACGGAGTGCAAAATCAATTTCAGTTACTAGCTCAACGCATTCAAAAAACGATTTGGCACCAATTGGAACAACCATAAACTCCTGTATTGCGGTGTTTGCTGCGCCGTGTTTGCCACCGTTTATTAAATTAGACATTGGAATCGGCAAGCGCATTGCGTTTGGCGCTGAATGCGCTAGTTGTGAAATATATTGAAATAATTCTAGGTTTTTTTGTGCTGCTGCCGCCTTTGCTGCAACTAAACTAATGGCAAGCAGCGTATTTGCGCCGAGTTTGGATTTGTTTGGGGTTGAATCAATAGCAAGTAAAAAGGAATCTAGCTTTTCTTGGTTTAAGTAAAAAGTTGATAAATTTAGTTTTTCAGCGATTCTGCTGATGTTGTGGCATGCTTTTGAAACCCCTTTGCCATTAAATGCTTTTCCCCCGTCTCTCAGTTCAACTGCTTCAAAAACTCCGCTGCTTGTGCCGGCAGGGACGGTTGCGGTAAACGTGTTGGTTTTTGTCTTCAAAACCGCCGTGATTGTGGGTATTCCGCGCGAGTCTAGTGTTTGAAATGCGAATAACTTCTGTTTTAAAGAGGGACTCCCCTTAGTTCCAGTAATCATAATCAAGCTAGGTTGCCTGTGTTTAAAAAACCGAGTTGGACATAAGTAAATTAAAGTGGCTTGAAGTTAAGGTTAGTGATTCGCAATGATGCTTAGCCACAATGAAATATTAAAAGAAATAGAAAAAGGAAATATCAAAATAACTCCTTTTGAATTAGAAAACGTTGGTCCTTGTTCTGTTGACTTGAGATTAGGGTATGAATTTAGAAAATTTAATAAAAAAGCAATAAATGAAAAAATAACAACAGTAAAAGTAACAAACGAAACTGATTCAAGTGATTTTTCAACTTTAATTAAATTAAGAAAAAATGAAGTTTATATTTTAAAACCAAACGAATTAGTTTTAGGAGTTACTTTAGAAAAATTAAAATTATCAAATAAAATTTGTGCTAAATTAGATGGAAGAAGCCGGTTTGCTAGGCTTGGTTTAACTGTTCATGTTAGTTCTAGTTTAATTCAACCCGGAGTAAACAACGTTCAAGTGCTGGAAATTAGTAACTTATCTCCTTTCAATTTAGCTATTTCTCCTGGTTTAAAAATTTGTCAAATAACTTTTCATGAGCTTACAAGCAGTGCTCAATATACTGGGCAATTCAAAAATCAAACGTTGCCTTAAATTTTTAAAACGCGGCGCAGTAAGCTCAAAAATAACCAGAATAGTGGAACTGGGGGGTCCCCGTGTCAAATATTGAAAACGAAAAAGAATTAACTCAAAACAACGCCGTTTCAACCGATGTCGCGCCAGTAGAACCATCAATTTCTACAAAACCCACAAAACGCACCGGCAAAACCCGAGAACACTATCAACAGCAAAAAAATCAGCAATTTGCGCATTTTCGCATTAACAAAGAAGATTTGCCGAAGCTAGAGTCAATGCAGTTCAATATTTATGATTTTATATCCGCTAGCTTTGCTTTTTCCCAACCAAAAAAAGAACTAGCAATTGGGGTGCTAAATGCCTTGAAACAAGAGTCAAAGCCATTTAGTCAGCTGGAAAAAGAGTTGAATGCAAAGAAAAGTTCGCTGTTTCTTGTTTGCCTTTCATTAGAGCGCGCGGGTTTAATTGAGCGCAAAGCAAAAGGAGAGCCGTATTCGCTTAGCACTTCCTTTTCAAACACAATAATTGCTTACGCTAATTGGTGGAAATCCTGGGCTAGTCACTAAACCGCGCGTCCAACAGCCTTTAACTCTTCAAACGGGTTAATTTCATGAATTGCCTTTACTAACTTATGCATCGGCTTCTTCTTCAAACCGAACTAAAGCGCTAGTTGTTTAAATCTTTATGTCCTTAATTATTTTGTCCTTTTTCAATTTTTTAAAAGGTAATTATGCTTATGGCTTTATTTGAACTCTTTGGCAAAAAACCAGCGCCCAATTTAACTGTTCCTTTTGACTTAACTTTTACTTTTCACCCGCTTAGAATCGCAGCTTTTAAACCAGATTATGTTGAGTTGGTTTTAACCCTACGTAATACGTCCGGTGAAGAACAACTAACTTCATTTATTATAACCGTACCGCATGGGCTTGGGTTTGAACAAACGGGGTTAAGTCAAGAAAAGGAGCTCCGCATGGGTTTTCTAAAAGCCGGCGAAGAAAAGAAGTTCAAAATAAACGTTTATGGAAACACACGCACGCGACCAGGAGATTATACTGTAAAAATGTATGCTGCGGCACATTACCGGAACTATGGTTACGTTCAAAATGAGTTAAGGAAGACTTTTTCACTACGCGTTGTGTAAAAGGGTTTAAAAATTAACGCGTATAATTAATTACTAAAGTTTTTTTGAGGGATTTTGCATATGACTATCAGGTTATCTCAGTTAATTGGATTAGATGTTTACAGCGACGGCGCTACCTTTATTGGTAAAGTATACGACATTATTTTAGATTTAGAAAAAGGTGAAGTCGTACGTTTAACCCTTGAGCCAATTCGTGCTTCAAGCAGGGACGACGCCAAGCGCATATTTAAGGACAAAACTGTGCTTTACAAGTCAGTAAAAGCAGTTGAAAAAATTATTATTGTTTCACCAAATACGGTTGTTGAACCAGAGCAAGAGCCAGAAAAGCCAGCTTTTGAATCAAAACACATGCCTTACTCTTACAGGTACAGGCGCCAGTAACTTTTTTTATTAATTCTTTTTTATGGATTCCTATCAGTGTAAGAACTGCAAGCTAGAATTTGAAGCAAACGAAGCCGCCCAGTGCCCGCGTTGTTCAAGTGCACAAATTCACCGAAAACCAAAAGACGCGCCTCTTTCTAGTGCGGCGAGTTCAACTGTTGCCCCCGCCGCTCAACCGCGCAAATTTGTTTACGGGCCAGTTATAACTGACACTAAAGAAAGTTGGAAGAATTATCACAATGCTGACGTACAGGTTTGTTCTGCTTGTGGTGGAAAAGACTTTGAATTCATTTGGAAGAGAAAAGAAAAAGTATGCAAAAAGTGTGGCGAAATAATGCCACTACGCAGACGCTAATTATTTAGTTCTTTTTTTCTCCTTATTTTTTTATTATTTTTCTATTTTTTTCGGCATATAGCTGTAAATAATAGCGTTTTCTGCTGGCGGTCTTCTTTTTTTCTTGTTTTTTTCAACTATGCTGATTATTTTTGGTTTCAAGGTACCACTCTCGGTTTTCCTTGAATTTTCTTTTGTGGGATGAAGTTGGCAAAGTATTTTGCTGCTTCGCTGTTTAGCGGCGAATACGGATTTGGGTTTTCTAGCATTTGCAGTAGCGCTTCGGCAATGCTTGACAGCGTTTGTGATTCAGTCCAGGAATTTAGCACTTGAATGCAAACTCGACCGTCTTTTGGCCGGATATTTGGGTGAAATATGTCACTGTCCCAAATTACTTCAATTCCGCCGGCGTACGGGTATTCGCGGGTTAAGTAAATTGAAATGTTGTGGCTGTTGATTGGCACAACTGCGTCGCCGTTTTTAGTGTAGCCGCGCCCATTTAGCTTAAAGTGGTACTCGGTTTTATCCAGGTTAACTTCTAAGTCGGAAATGTGGTTGTTCTTTGAAAGCGAGGCAAATTCGTTGTCTAGCCTGCGCTTCCAAACCCCTTCAGGTAGCTTTGGCATAAGTGTTGGCTTCAACCTCCTGTTGGGTCTGGCATTAGTAAGAGGGTTTCGCCTTCAGTTACGCCCGCATCTTTAAGCTGTACTTCTGGAGACAAAATTTTATTGTCTGATGCCTTTGCTAGCACGAACCGGTCTTTTAATTGAAGCGAATCAACCAGCACATCTAGTACAGCTTGAACTGTGAATTCGGGTTCAACTGCTAGTGTGATTTCTTTTCCGCTTGTTGTGTGTGAAACCTTTATGTTAAATTCAGCCATTTTCTTTCAATAAACGTTTACGGCGCAAAAGTTTATTATGCTTAGCGACCAGTCTTTTTAACTTATGTGCAGTTGTTACTTAATTATGTCAAAGCCACGCATTTTAGATGTAAAGAAACCCGAAAAAAAACCAACTGTAGTTAATATTGAAGAAGACGACTATTCGCGCATTTTAACGCCAGTTGACCCCGTTACACAAAAGTTGCGTGAAGGACAACTAAAAGACGCTATTCCACAACAACCCGCATTTTCTCCGCTTGGCCTTGATCCAGAAGTTAGAAAAAAAATTGAAGAAGACCGAAAAAAGAGGCGAGGGTTAGTGGGAGAAGTCAAAGACGCGTTTGGGGTTAAGTGAGAGATGCCGCTTGAATGGAAAACAACCAAATTGCTTACGCTGAACGGGCGCGTAACTGTCACTCACTGGAAAAAGCACTCACCACGTGCCTTGCTTGCTGCACTTGAAAGTGAACCATTAAAAAAATTTCCCAGATCCACTCCGCCTGTTTGGTTTCATAAGTTTGCTGGTCAAACCGTTGTCGTCCGAGCTACTGCGCCGCACGGATTATCTCACCCAATTCTCGGTGGTACAGAAATTGAATGTATGCCGCCAAAGCAAATTTTTGAAATTCTTAAGGAGTTAGCAGAAAAAAAAGCAGCGTTTGTTGAAGTGCCTGTTGCTTTGATTGAGGGAAAAACCTTTCACGCGGTAGTTACTCTTGCTAAGCCGCACCGCGCTTCGCTTCAAGAGGTATTATCCGCTGACGATGTTTCTGAATTTAAAAAACAGGCGTTGGCAGTAAAAGCGATTAAGTTGTTTGCCCGTTTAAACGCGCTTGGGTATAAACATAATCATCCCGACCCGGTAAATGTAGTTGTTATGAAGAATGACGGAGTTAGGTTAATTGATCCAACTTTACTTGAGCGCTTTCCAAAGGAGGGGCCGTGGCGTATAGAAAGTATAGATTCTCGCGCAAGATTGTTGCAACCATTTATGAACATTTGGCTTAGAAACCACCCTGGGCAGGATTATCCAATAGAACATTTGCATGGCTTAATACGTGAGCTGGATTCAGCGTACCATACCGAATTTAAGCGGGTTAAGGCGAAACAACGTGTTTGACATTTACATTCATGCTAGTGCAGTGCAAAAAGCTGAAGAGTACTTTTCTGTGTTAGCGGCTTCAAAATTAGAGGGGTTAGGGCTCTTGGTCGGCAGCAATTTCGAATACGAGGATGCTAATTATTTGCAAATAGTCGATTTTATAACTGGCGAGACAAACTCTTCGGCTGTTTCAGTGAGTTTTTCCAAACACGCATTTGAGAAACTAGCCGGCGACTTAAAAGAACGTGATGAAATTGTGGTTGGCTGGTGTCATTCTCACCCAACTTATGGTTGCTTTTTATCCGCCACTGATGTAAATGCGCAGCGTAGTTTTTTTAATGAAGATTTTCATGTTGCCGGCGTGTTTGACCCAATGCGCAAAGAAGATTTCGGCAGCGTAAATGCAATGGCGAAGCGTTTTTACAGGTTGACTGATAAGGGGTATAGGGAAGTTTCGTTTGCGGTGGTAAAAGATGTCAAGTGAGTTACAAACTATAAATTCCAATAAGCCCAATGCCGTAAAGTCGGTTGGAGAAAAGGAAAAACAAAGTACAGCCAAGCCAATTTCAACGACCCCGTCGGCGCAATCCACCGCTGAAGAAAAACCTATTTCAACAGAGAAAAAGAAGCGCGGCCGCAAACCAGTTTTTAAGCCAACTCAGTTTGACTTGGATTTAATTCATTTAATTCGCGAAGGGGCAACTTCAACTGATGAGTTATTGTATGGTTTAGGAGTAGCGCGTTCTGAATTAATTCAACGTTTAGATTTATTAAAAACGGAAAATTTAGTGGCAGAAGAAAAAGACGGTGCAAATTTGCAGTTTGGGTTAACTGTAAACGGGTATAATTTTTATGCTTCTAAAGGGGCGAAAAAAGTCGGCCTCAAAAAATCTTTTTCTGGCGAAGTAAAGTTATACAAGCATAAACAAATTGAAAAGCACGACGCGATGCCAGTGCAGGGGCAGAAGCACGTTAATGATTTTCTTTCGTCAACTGAGGTGGTTGACCTTGGGGGAAAATTAGGTAGGATGGATTTAGAGGAAATAATAAAACGCTATGGCCCGTCAAGCGAACAAAAAGATAAGTTCTTGCGTCAAAAAGCAACCGAGATCAACCAGGAAAAAAAGCAGGTTCAACCACAAATCCAGCGCCCAGTTCAGCAACCGACGCTTGCAAGTCCAATTGCTGCCGCGCAACCAGTTGCAGGCAATGTAAATTCTTCCGACATTTGTGATTTGTGCAAATCGGATTTCAAGATGTCGATGAATAATCCCGAGCTAGCAAAATACGGGCATTGTTTTTGCGGTGCAGCTTACCACAAGGAATGTTACGATTCGCTTCTTTCAGATAACGCCAAGTGTATTCGTTGTGGCAAAAAATTATTTTTGATTGTAGATAAACAAAGTCGAGAGGCAATAAGTGGGTTAAGGGACGCGTTTGAATAGAAGTGCTTAATTCAGGTTTTCATTCTTATGCCCGAAAGCCTTTTTATTTAAAAAAGGTGTTGCACTTACATGGTTTCAAAAATTTCAAGGTTATCTGCAATTAGAAAAGCAATCCGCTGGACTAGAAATGGAGTTGACTGGCATTTTCACTTATTATCCCCTGGCTGTTTGTATAACTCAACTCGCGAGCATGAATTGTTCCTAGAGTCGAAGTTTGGGGCATTTGTTGCGCGCTCTTGGCGCTCGTTGGTAACAATTGCAAAACATTTGCTTCATTTATTAGAAAAACGAAATGTGAAACGAGTTTCTGCTTCTTCTGCACTTGGAATAGGGAAAGTTTTACTTCAAGCAAAGCATTTGAATGACAAGAAAATCCGCTGGCACCACCATTTGCTTTACCCACATTGTGTGCTGAACAAAAAGCGCGGCAAATGGGCTATTATTTTTGAAGACCCGCTGAACAACAAAGTTACTGAATTATTTTACTCCAGTTATCCCGGCAAAGATTTGAATAAATTAGAGTTACTTTTTTACAAGCAATAATTTTAGTATTAGCTAATGCACGGGGCAACTGTTTCTCTTTTCAATTGTGAATATGTTTGTTTGTCCAGTTAGCCCGTTGTAAAATGTGTATTTTCCAGCCAAAGTCGTTCCAGTTTTTAGTATTAGTTTAACGAATTCATTTACTTGCATGCCTGCAATGACGCTTGTTGTTGTTGGCAACGCTGGCATTTTTGGGTCTATAATATCGAGCATTTCTCCTACGCACGAGTATTTTTTCCATAGCAAACCATAGTCTTGTTTTGACAATCCACATTCGAGACAAGCGGCTGGTGCTTGCACTACTTGCAATTTACCGAGAAACCCGCTTGTGCCGCCGTCAATTAAGATGACTTTGCCATAACAATTTGCATTAACGTGCAGCCGCGCCCCTAAATTATCTAGACAGCCGAATACAGCATCAAAACCAGAGAAAAATTTATCGTCAAGTGCCTCAACGTTTTTTATAATTGGGGTTACAACCGCCGCTGGATTGAGTTTTTTAGCTGCGAGACTGAGCGCTTCGGCTTTTAGTGCCTTGTTTTCTGCATCGTTTTGTGTAAATAACAGGCAGCGGTTTAAATTTGCTTTGACAACTGTGTCGAAGTCAATAACAGTAAGCTGGCAAACGCCTAGTTGCAGCAAATTCTTAGTCACTTCATTGCCTAATGCGCCAGCGCCGACAATACAAACCTTGGCACTCGCGATTTTTTCTTGATTCCAACCCGCAACGCGCTTTTGCCGATCAAACTGGTCATCATCTACATTCATGTTAAACGATTTAATGCAGTAAAGTTAAAAATCCGTCAACTTGCGCTGTGAAAGTACTCTGCTTGTTGTGGTGTATTGTTCAATTGGTCGCTTTAATCGCTTTTTTAGTTCCTCTATTAATTCATCGCGCGTTTCAAACGTCCTTGGCTTATTCTTTAGCGCAGCGCGGCAATTTTCACGAACCTGGAAAACGCCCAAGGGTACTTGGTATTCGTCGCTTATTTCACGTAGAACGATTGTTCGCGCTTGGCGTTGTATTTTGTACAGGTGTTCAACGCAGGCTATTCTTCCAGCGTAGTACCCGCCGCCTTCTCGCGTTGCATAGGTTGTTCTTCCTTCAAAGGGTTCGTACTCGTACTCCATTTGTTTTGCTTTAGCTGCCCAGAAGCTGTTTGGTTCCCATGATTCAAATTGTTCAAATTCCCAAGTGCCGGGAATAAATACGATTTCAAAGTGGTTGCCCATCCATGTGTTACTGTGAAGTTCGATGTCACTAATTGTCCGAAATTCGCGTACATCAGTTAATAGTTGTTTTGCAATTAAGTCGTCTGCGGCAGTTATTGACCAGCGCGTTGGTACTAGTTTTTTTTCAATGCCGAGTGCGCCACTTGACAATGCTCTTTGTAAGTAATATGTGTCTCCAAAAAATTGAAACCCTTCGTGTACTGCGGTTGCCACGGTTATTTTTTCTTGTACAAGTGAAATTACTTTTCGCGGGATTGACGGGTTATCTGCCAGGGTGAATTTTTCCATTTTGCCGCTCGCGCCCATTGGCGGCAAGTACGTGGAAAAATTAACTTGCTGGAATGGCTCCCTTTCAAAGAAAACCTCCATGTCAATTGGCTTTAGTGAAAGCGCAGTGTCTTGCAAATCAAGTGACATTCGGTTATTTGAATTTTTAACATTCAAAACAGACTCGCCACGCGCTAATGACAGTCGATGTTCAACTATTTTTTCCAAGCTAAGCCCATACCATTTTCCAGGCGAGTCGCTGTCGGTTATCTGCTCGCTTATGCCGACCATTGGGCCAGCGAATACGTTTGGGTAATTGTATTTGCCTATGAAAACGCTTGAAGGAGATTTGCCAAACACGTTCTTCGGAATACGCTTTGAAAACAACGGCTTCAAATTAGCTTCAATTTGTTTGTACAGTGGTGTTGAATTCAAGGTATTCATGCTATTGTGATTATTTTGTGCGCCTAGTTCTTTTTAATTTAAGTGAAACAACGCGGTTCACTCTGAAGCCCAAACCTTTTAGCCGCATTATGCGCGTCTTTTACGTGCCTCTTATATGGCTTTTACGAATCTTTTACATGTCACTTATAGTTAGTAGTGCCCAAAGTCGCAGTTGGCGCAAGCCTTTTAAAGGTCTTTTATGTAATGTTTGACCCTTGAGTGTTTAAGAAATGGAAGACGTTTTTATTGCAAAGGAAAAAATGCTTTCTACTTTAGGTTGGAACGAAAACCCCTTTGTAAAAGACTTGCGTTTAAGCGAAAAAGGCGAATTCCTTAAATATTACTGCCCGCTAGATGCGGCTAAGGTATTGGAGAAACTAGCGTTTGATGCTAAAGCTTGTCTTTTACTTGGGCCAAAGGGAGTTGGTAAAACTTCGGCACTTTACTACATTTGTTATTCGCTTCCAGAAACATTTGAAAAAGTAATGTTCAAGGAGCCGCCAGCTGACTTAAACGAATTAGCTGACCAGCTTGGGTTTAACCGCACAACCGGAATAGCATTTATCCCTTTTCTTTCACATAAGCGTGACGTGTCGCGCCAAGAGCTTTCTCGTTTTCTACGTGGAAAAACCAGCGAGAAGAAAATGGTTATGTTCATTGATGAAGCTCAACTTGGCCCAGAAATGTACATGGAATTCAAATACTTGCTTGATGATGTTCCAAACTTGCGCATTGTATTCTCTGCACTTGACAAAAGCAAGTTTCCGGATTCGTTGCTTCATTTAATTGGTACAAGCAATGTGTTCAGTCGTGCTAAATTCACTTGTGATGAAATGACTGAGATAATTAGACACCGCATAGTGTCAGTTGGCGGAAAAAATTTACAGCCATTTGCAGATAAAGTTTTGAAAACCGTTTTATCTGAACAAAACTTGTTGTCTCCGCGGTACGTATTTGATGAGCTAAACACGCATCTCGCTAAACTGGCACTTGGCGAAGAAAAAACCGCACCATATGCAGATGACCTGCTTATTCAAAGTGCTATTCAACGTAGTCGCGAACAGCCGCAATTAACTGATTATAGTTTTACAACTAGTCATGCTCCGTGGTGGATGATGTTATCTCCCTCTCAAAAAGCAATTTTATCGCAATTGATAAGTGGAGAGGGTATGTCTTTATCTGATTTAATGACTCGAACCGGCTTAACGCAGAACACTGTGTTCAATGCATTGTACCAGTTGCGCGGCGACGATGATGCTGAAAAAGAACGTAAGCCAGAAGTCCCTTTTCCACTTGTAATGGCAAAACAGCAGTTTGTTGGAAAAAGAAAAAAAAACTTGTATTTTTTGAATAACAAAATTAAGAATTTATTAACGACGCATTGAGTGTGGAATTGTAGGGGGGATAATGAATGAAAAGTGGAAATTTAACATTTTTTGAATTGTTTGAAGTGTTTCGCAAAACACGTACAGCTATAAAGTTTGAAACAAGACAAGGTGAAACTTTTGTCGGGGTGGACAAAAGCGGAACTTTGATGGTTTCAAGAAAATAATTTTTTAAGCAACGTATGCCGGAAATCAGGGGTGGTTTCTGCATTTGTGTGCATATATATTTAGGGGGGAAAAATATGGTGGGTATCGATAATGATAGGTTTTCGTTGTTCGACATGGATAATATCCTTCGAACAGCCGGTGCAGAGCGAATAGATGAGCGCGCTAGCAAGAAATTACGCGAATTACTAGAGGATTCAGCTTCAGATATAACTCTAAAAGCAAAGATACTTTCAAGGCATGCTGGACGCAACAACGTTACGCCTGAAGACATTCGGTTAGCCGCACAACAAATCAGGACATAGGCATTATGAAAATAGAGAAAAAAGTTTGGCCTCAGTATTTCAATTTGATATTGAGCGGTGCAAAGAAGCTTGATATTAGGGTGGCTGATTTTGAAGCGAATATTGGCGATGTGCTGATATTACGCGAGTGGGATCCGGAGACAAAGCAGTATACTGGCCGAAGTTTAGAAAAGAAAATCACCTACGTAATACGCACAAAAAACCTAGATAAAATGTACAGGCAAGCGGATATTGAAAAGTATGGATTTGTTGTAATGCAGTTTGAGTGATTAAGTATTAGTCTAGCTTTACTTCTTCGCCTGAGAGTTGCTTGTGGATAATACCTGCGCATTTTAGTAGAAATTCATTTAGCGATCTTTTTTCAACACTTGCGCCTGCTGCAACTTTGTGCCCGCCACCAGTGCTTTTGCCAAGGTCTTTGCATGCTATTCTAAGCATTTGGTTTAAATCTAATCCCTTTTCAATGAGTTCATTTGTTCCTCTAGCTGATATTTTTAACATTTCGTGATCATCTTCGTCAAGCGAAAGCGCGATTATGGGCTTAGTTGACTGAACTAAGTTCGCTAGTGTTGCGCCTGCAACTGTGCCAATTATACTGTCCTTCACTTGGCCGCGTAAATCTAGCAAGTAAAATTCGCCTGCGTCGCTTAGCTTATGTTTGGCAAGCGTCATTCCGCTGCGTAAGTTTTGTCTATGTGCTTGCATTATTTCCATTGCTTTTTTGCGGCTATCCGGATTTTTGAGGCAAGCCCCAACCCCGGTTTGTGCTTCGTTGTTTCTACCGCATGCATTCATAACCACTGAAAATTCATGGCTGTCAAAAAAGGGGGTGCCTGGTTGTTCGTTATTGAATAAGTAAACGTCACCGATCATTTTGTCAACTGCTTTTTCCGCCATTCCGTTTGCCAAACAATGTTCGATTAATGCGCTTGAGAGCCGCTTGCGGTCGTCTTCTTGTAATTCATAATAAGAAACGTACTTGTCGTTTTGCTTGTATGGGATTTCATTTTCAGCTAAGAACTGCGCGCAGTTTTTGTCGTTGCCAGTTAAGCCCGGTAAAAATGGGTCACTTGCATAGCTTAGAAACCCAATTAAGCTTCGGCTACTTCTACCGAAAATGCGCAAGTCTTTTTTTACAGTTGTTATTCCTGCGTCAACTGAGTCTTTCAAAATAAGTTTGTTTACTCCAATTAACCCCGCGCGGTCTTGCATGTCCCCCACTGTTGAAACAAGCGCAAGTTGTGATAGCTCTGGAAATTCTCTGAAACAAAGATAGGATGTTCCACCGCCGCATGCTTCGTTGCCACCATCTATGCCAAAATCGTGCGGATTGACAATAGTTATGTTGCTGTCAGCTGGTCGTTGGTTAACTGGTGTTTCGGGCTCGTGGTGGTCGAGAATAATGATTTCTCTATCTGGCAACGCTTCTGCTAATTTGGAAGTGTACCCTGCCCCAAGGTCACAAAAAACTATTTGCTTGAACGTAGTTTCTTTTAGTTTTTGCAAGTATTCTGGAGTAGTTTTCTTCCAGCATTGCATAGCTGGAGCAATTCCGTTACGGTACATTGCGCTGAAAACAATTGAACCAGCTGGTATCCCATCTGCGTCAAAATGGTGCACGATCACAGCATCGTCGAACTCACGTATCCGCTTCCCTGCAACTATGCATGCTTTGAAAAAGCCAGTTTCGTCTCGTTGCTTTTCAATCTCAGTCATATGAGTTGTTTTGAATCTATGTTAGTTTTATATCTATTTCTATGCTTATCCCTTTATTATGAAACAAAGCCCCCCAGAGAAACCGACGCGTAAGAAAGTAGTTGTGCTTCACACTGGCGGAACCATTTTCATGTACCGAACTGAACGCGGTCTTGATACTCGTGAGCTAATTATTCCTGTAGATAAAAAAAATGACGTGTCTGACCATATAGATTTCACTGTTGAGGATCTATTTGGCAAAGGCGGAATTGACTCGTCAAAAATGACTTTAGCGCAGTCGCGCAAATTAGCAGAGCGTATTGTTGAGCTTCAAAACGATCCAACTGTGCACGGGGTAGTTGTTACGCATGGCACAGATACAATGGCTGAAACAGCGCTTGAGCTTTCTTATGCATTGAAAAATTTACATAAGCCAGTTGTATTTACTGGCGCGCAAATTCCATCTTCTGAAAAAACTTCTGATGGCCCGCGTAATTTCTTTCGCTCTGTTTACTTAGCCGCACATGCTAACAAGGGATTCGCGCGAGTGGTTATTTGTTTTGGCTACAGGCGTGGAAGTAGCTCTCCCTCTGCTTCACCTAATTTAGTTTTAGACGCTAGAAACGCCGAAAAGTCACATATGACTGATCAAGCGGCCTTTCTGCATCCTGATTCAAAATCGCTTGGTAGCGTTTCTATTAACGGTGGTGTGAAAGTATTTGGAAACACGCCTGTGCCAACTGGCCCAACCACGCTTCATTTTGGTTTTAGCAGTTTAGTAAAACGTGCAGTGATTCAACGACATTCAGCTAGCCTTCCTTGGATAGCTTCCGGGCTTGTTGTAGACACTTATGGAAGCGGCAATGCACCGGACAGCGTGATAGCTGCAATGCGCAGGCGAGTTAAATTCTTTCCAATTGTTGCAGCGTCACAAGCTCGTGGAAACATCGACATGACGGCATATGCTGCTGGCAGACCCGCGCTTGAAGCGGGGGTACTTCCATCTGGAGGATTAACTCCGGTTTCTGCATCTAAACGATTAGCCTATTTAGTTAGTCATAAGCGTGAAATAAGTAAATACGCTCGCAAGCGCAAAGTTCCTTATCGTGCGTTGTTAAACACTCTTTATTTATCTGGCGGCAAATTCAACTCAAAGAAGATAAAAGAAGAACACGCGCGTATTCTTAATGTGCCAATAATAGGCCAGGACTTGCTAGTCCAAATTCCTTTTCGCCAAGCGCTCAGGCACGCAGTTAGGGAACTTAAAGGATTTACTGAACCACATTAATTTGCGCGAACATTAGCATAGGTGCTACAATTGAACTTTTTCGCTTAAGTGCGGGACAATTGTCTTTACTCCCGTTGCGCGGTGAATTTGCTTTGCTAATCTAATCCCTTTTTCTCGCTCGCAGTGAACAACGAACACTTGCTTTAGCCCTTTAACGCTTTTAGCGAGTCGCACTAATTCAGGCGAGTCACTGTGTCCAGAAAACGGTGCAACTTCCACGCGGCAGCACACGTCTGCCATTTTTCCGCCAACTTCGAGCATACGAACACCCTCTTTAAGTAAACGTCCCGGCGTGTCATTAGCTTGATAACCAACTAGAATAACCGTATTTTTTTCAACTGGTGCAAGTTTTTGGAAGTAGCCAACTGATGCGCCGCCTATAAGCATGCCGCTTGGTGCAACAATTATTGACTTACTAGTTTCATAAACTTCTTTTTTCGACCTAGTGGTTGGTTCCCTATAGAATTCGCTTTTGAACGGGTCGCTATCACTTGTAAGTATTTGTAGTTGCAATTCGCGTTTTAAGAAATTTGCATTGTGCCTGTGTATTTTTGTAATTTTTTTAACCATGCCATCAAGAAAAATAGGGCAAACTGGCAACGCTTTTGACTTCATGTAGCTTTCAAGCGTAAGCAATACTTCTTGCCCGCGGCCAATTGCAAATGTGGGCACGAGTACTTTGCCATTTTTTTTCAGCGTTTGACTAACGTGATTGATAAACGTATTAATTGTCTTTTTAGTTGCTTGCCTTACCTCTCCGCCATAAGTGCCTTCAATTATCAAAGTATCAGCTTCAAGGTCAGTTGTATCAGCACCATCTAGCAATCGAGTTGGCCGTAAGTTAACGTCTCCAGTGTACAACACGCGGTGGTCGTTTGTGTCGAGAATAGGCATAGCGCTTCCAAGAATGTGGCCGGCGTCTCTTAATTCTATTCCTCCACTTGGCTTGCGATAATCAAGAAACTTCATGTGGCCCAACGTTTTTTCAATACTGTGCTTGTTGAAAAAACGGTCTCCTTGTATCTTCAATGCATCTGCAAATAACACTTCTGCAATATCGCGCGAAGGTTTTG
Organism: Microcaldota archaeon; assembly: GCA_023247085.1. Lineage (GTDB taxonomy): Archaea > Micrarchaeota > Micrarchaeia > Norongarragalinales > UBA8480 > JAHFHC01. The sequence goes on from JAHFHC010000003.1 coordinate 29,417, forward strand.
TAAGCAGCGTTTTTCCACTAAAACCGTTCTGATAAAGCGCTGGTAAGTAGCCAACGTGGTCTAAATGTGCGTGGCTGATGACAACTTGATCAATTGAATTACTCTGGTGCTTTACGTCAAATAGCGGCGGGACAGGCGTTCGGCCTTCTAGCTTGATCCCGCAGTCTAGCATAGTAGTTTCATTTGATTCAATCACAAAGCAACTTCTGCCTACTTCACTTGCTGCACCGTAAAAAGTTATGCTGTCCATTAACTTGATATACGCTTACTTGCCCTATTAATCTATATGGCAGAGGGCGAAGGACCTAAAATCGACCGCGACAAACACTTGATTCAACTTAAAGCCCTTCGCAAAATAATCGACAAGTACGCCGATGAAATAAATTCTTTTGAAGTTAAGACGATTCCCGAGCTAAAGGCATTTATCAATCCAAGCGATGCCGCTGTCAAAAAAGTAGTTGCTAAATTAAAAGAAGAGTTCGAACGCAAAAGTGGAAAACTTTATTCCATCGACTATAATACCACGCTTTGGCTTGCGGCTTTTCACTTTGTTTCCAGTTTAGACACAATTGAAATGGACTTGCCAGTTTCGTTTTGGTTTACCCCCTCTGATGTTATGGAACTCGGTGCAGCTGACGCTTTTGACCGCGCCATTTTTTTAGCTTCTCTAATGGCTGAACTCGGAGCACCTGCAAAAGTACACGTGCTTGAAACTGACGGAGGCATAAGGCACCCCGTAGTAATCGTAAATAGCGACAAGTGTTATTTGTTTGACGCTTACCCTTCCGCAAGCTTCTTAACAGGGCATACGCAAAACGAGGTACTAGCCAACTTTTCACTGGCAGGCAAGAGGTACACGCGCTCTTTGTTTGAATTTAGCCAAAACCACTACGAAGAATTTTAAGTGCCCCCCAACCATAAGGGTTAAAAGCTGCTTTTGGCGCTATTAATACGCTAGTTTTCTAGTTTTATCAGAAAAAGGAGTTTGATCGATAATTTAAAATGCCTAAACCAGAAGTTTTCATCACTAAATACGAACAAGCACGCCTAGTTGGCTCACGAGCATTGCAACTCGCAATGGGTGCGCCACCACTAGTTGACATTGACAAGTTGAAAAAACAATTCCCAGCAAAGTACTTCTCGCCAGTTGACCTTGCAAAGCTAGAATTTGAAGACGGCGTAATCCCAATGCAAGTCATGCGCAAAACAGTTTTCTAGTTAAATTATTTGTTTTTTTATTTTTTAAATTATTTTTCCTTCTTTTTTTACTTTAATTTTTTTCGCTTTTCTGAACTTAATTTCCTTTATCTTTTTGTTCCTTTTTTTCGCCTTATTTCTTTAACAATGCGCCATCACACTTTCTTTTCTAATTATGCTGCTTTTAGCAATTGCTTTTGTGCAATTATCTTCAATGCTATTTCAGTCAACAAACATGGCTTGCTGGGCAACTTCTAATTTCCAGGAGTCACAGCCGCTTTCTATTACTGTCAACATTCCGCAAAATGCCTCTCAAGTGTTTTTATTAACCGATCGCGGCAGAGGAGATGCTAATTCAGTAAGTGTGCGGCAATGCACATACGCTCAATGTAGTACCTATCAAAATTACAATGCTATTTGCCCAAGGATTGCCACAACTAGCTATGGCTTGGCAGATGTTACTAGTGTCTTGCCAAAAGGGCAATACCAATTAACTCTAGATTCGTTTTCCAGTTCTGCTTCAACTGAAATTTTAAGCGCGCAAGTGAACGTCTCTTTTCCAATTTTTATTTACAATGCAACCGACAAACATTGCAATTACACAAATGACAAAACCACTTGCATTTCAAATATATATGTCAGCGGCACTGGGTTATGTTTTTACAATTCAACCGGCAACGTTTCAATAAGGCTAAGTTCAAGCAACACTGATCCAATGAGTGTAAATTATTCGCGCCAAAATAATACAGTAACTTGGAATTGTTCCAATAACAATTATACTCTTAGCTCTGAATTTCTTCCACTAGTGTATAGTGAGTCAAAATATTTTGTTGACTCTGATCTGTACGTTCAAACAATAGCACATTCGTTAACTGTATTTAATCCAAACAATGAAGCGGTGCCGGATGTTGATTTTGGTTTAAACTATACTTCAATCATTGCGGCAAACGAGTCAAAAACACGCGACCACATTTATTCAAGTCAAGCAATTCAATTCAACACTACCTTTTCTCCTCTTTTTTATAATTTTTCATCGGCTTTTCTCACTGCCCACCTTTTTGTAACTAATAACGCGTCAATTCCATTTACTTTCAACACATCGCGCCTAAACTTCTCCTACTTAAGCTGCGAAGAAAAATTAATTGAAATAAATGAATCGGCTGAATTTGACGTTAATTGTCTTGCTAATATTTCGCACGACTTTTTCAATTGGACTGTTTTCAATGCCACGCTTGTAAGTGTCGACTTAGTGACGAGTCCAACTTCTTATGGGCTAGTTGTACAAAATACATCTGCGGTGTTTAGCAAATTATTCTCTAAAAAGATAAGCACAAATGACTCATTTGCGTATGTCAATGTGACGCGGCTTTTTCTCGTTGGACAATTTGTAGAAATAAACGAGTCCATGATTGACGGAGATTCGGTTAAAATAAATGTTGAACTCACGGCAAATTATTCTATTAATGAATCTCTAATTTTTCCAATCAAACTCGACTATTCGCGTTTTGAATCAATTCAACTCGCAAGCAACCACTCATGCCCGGGTGTTTGTATTGTCAATAAGACAGTTTCAGCTAATGTGTCAAATTATTTGTATTTCACTTTAACTGCTAAACCTTTTTTACAGCCAGTGCAACCGATGGTAGAATCAGTTTCAACTTCTCAATCGGGCTCGTCAGCACCAATTATTTTTTCGGCTTCTAAACTAAATACTTCGCTAGGTGATGAATCAAATCAAACAATGTTGAACGAATCTGATTTAAGGGAAACAAATGACGACATACTTGCTTCTACGGTAGTTAATGCTTCGACCGATATTAATAACAATGAAACGGGGGAAATTGAGCCAGTTGTAAGCCACATATCTGGTAGATTTACTGATAGTGTATCTTCGTTTGTTTACGCTATTCCTATCTTACTTACTATATTTGGACTTTACTTTTTGAAGAAACAGCCAAAACGAATTACTTGCGTGCGAAAAAATAAAACGACGACTATCACTGTGCACAATTTTGGAAAAACGCCATTTGTAAAATTAATATTGGTTGAGCTTTTGCCCAGTGGCGCCAAGTCGTCTAGAAAAGCAACGAAAACCGTTCTTGGCCGGGCGTTACAATGGAAGAAAAACCAATTAAAGCCAGCTGAAAAGTGGATTATAACTTATAACTCGTCATCCGCTGCAAAAAAAGGCAAGTTAGCTTATGTTTGTAATAACAAAAAACAAGAAGAATTATTTTAAGTGCTATTGAAGCAACTTGGTGCATTAGTCAAACGAAGTAAAGTTATTAGTATTCGTTTTCATCGCGCTTTGGGGCTTTTGTAAACAAGTAGTATTTGCTGTCTCCCCGCATTTCTTCAATTACTCGTTGAGTGAAAACTTCGTCAATGCTAGTTACGTGTGCTACGCGTGAATGGAAATCTGCAAAACTTGCAAATGGTTTTTCAGTTCTACTGGCGATAATAGCATCCAAGTGCTTTTTGCCAATTCCAGGTAATAATTCCAGCATGTGGCTGCGTATGCTAATTGGGCCAGCGCGGTTGAGAAATGCGACGAATTCCGGTTCCCTTGCTAATACTATTGTGTGAACTGAGTCGTGTAAATAGTTTTGGCTTCCGGTTGTTAAATCCGCGTAAGTGATTCTTCCTTTAATGTGGTCAACTTCTTTGCGCTCTTCTTTACCAATATAAGTGCGTTGTCCGCGGCTAAGTGAAGTTCCTGGCCGAGTGACGATTTCGAGTAGAGTAAAGTTAAGCTCTCCAAGTACTTGTGCAACTGGTTCCTTCGTTGCTTCGCTTGATTTGCCGTGGGGCAAAAAGTCCAACACGATTACAAATTCTTCTTTCCTTGGAAACATATTCGACACTCTTCTTGTTGGTTTTATCTATTTTTTTACGATCCGAATGCATATAACGGTTTTCTCACTCTGTTTTTTCGTCTGTTGTATCTTCAGCGGCATCTGCGGTTTTTTGTTTTTCGCTTTCGCCATCTGCATCTTGTGGTTTTTCAACTTCTTTTGGAGCAGGTTCAACTTTCTTAGTTTTAGCTGGTTCCTTTGCGTCTTTCTTGTAACTCTTTACAATTTCAAATGCTTTTTTCAATACGCTGTCTTCAATAGCCCCGCTTCCTGCAAGTACGATTTTCAATTCTTCTTCCTTTTTCGGCAATAAATCAGTTGCTTTAACCGCCTGCCATTCAGTAAACCCAATTCCTTTTAGTTCCTTCACCATTTTGTCGCTGTCTTTGTCATCTAGTTTAACTAAATCTTCCAAGTAATTCAATGTATTTTGTTGTTCGTATGAAAGATTGCCTTGTTTTTGACGGTCTTTCAAAAGTCCGTGTGCTTCATTTACTGTGATTATGCGTTCAGTAGTTACTTGCATTTTTTGTCAACCCTCGCTAATATTTCAAATTGTTTCCAAATGAATTGGCGCAACAACCAGTCGTTTAACTGCATTTAAGTCGCGAAATTCAATTATGTAGCCTTTACCTTGTCTTGCAATTACTTTAGCGGTTCTGCCATTAAACCTAAGTGGCAAAGCTCCCTTGCTGCCGTCTACGCGAAGCCTAACTCCTGATCCGATCTCGAAAGTGCGGAGCATTGTAGTTATGCCTCTACGCTTCTTTGTAATTTTGCGGCTGCGCTTAGAATAAAATCCATGACTACGTTTCATTTTGTTCAATAACACCTTTTTTTCAAGAAGTAGTGAGGAAATAGACACGCGATCGTATAAAAACCATTCTAAACGCGCGATAAATGATCAAATCAACCATATTGCGACTTAAAACGCACACCAAAACCAATAAAAACGAGTTTATCACTACTATTCAGTGGTATTATTATGAGTGGAGCTTCTGCGGGTACTGATCCTGTAAATATTATGCTTGGCTTTTTAGTATTCATCGCAGTTTTAACCGAATTGCATGGCTATTCAGTTGGCTCTGCTATATTCGCATTACCCATTATAATTTTTAGTAGCTTGCTATTATTTTTATCCCACTTGCTTGGGCTATTAACTGGATTTTTCATAAACGGGCTATCTGGTGGCATATTTGGCTTGCTATTGCTTGGAATTGCATTAGTGTGGACGCGAAAATCACTAGTTGGTTTCTCAGCAGCTAATTTTATGCTAATAGCCATATTCTTGGTAATGGTACTGTTAGTAGTTTAAAGCCGGTCTCGGCGAAATGCTTTTATACCCCCTTTAAATACTCTTACTTACTTATTTTAGAAAAAGGTGTTAAAATTATATGGCAGCTAAAAAACCACTACCTAGGATAAATATGTCTTTTAAAGTGGAAAACATAGTCGCTTCGGCGAACCTCAATGTGGAACTTGATCTCTTCAATATTGCTATGGAAGTTGACAACGTTGAATATGAACCAGAACAATTCCCCGGCGCAATCATGAGATTAAAGGAACTTGGTACAACTTTGCTGTTGTTCAAGAATGGCAAAGTCATATGTTCTGGTGCAAAAAGCGAAAAACAAATCGCACAAAGCATTAAACGCGCAGTTGAACTACTAAGAAAATACATGATGGCCAGACCATCTGCATAAAGTTCAAAAATCGGTTTTCGTACTTTTTTATTTTACTTCTTTTTTAATTATATTTTTTTAACGAAGGTAGCGTAGCCTATAAAAGAGTTGTTGGATTAATTGTGGTTATGGCCGCGAATCAACGAAACGTAATTCAAGTTACATTTAAGCCACTTGAACCAAAGCGTTTAGTAATTAAGCACTAGGATTTGCATCCCGAAGTAAAACAAAAAGTCAAAGAACTACTAGCTGCAAGGAAAAAACGAATAAATAGCCTGACAAAAGCACAACAAACGTTTCTAAAACACGTTGTCCCCGGAAGATACCGCGCACATTTATAACTTCCGAAAAAAAGAGTTATTTTCTAGTTAATTTACTTCTTTCTTTTTCTTCCCATCTTTCTATTCTTTTTCTGCCTAATTCTTTCCACTGTTTATATTTGCAGTCATAGCTTTTTTGTTATTCTTACTATTTTAGGTAAGTACTTTCTAAGCAAATCGAAGTTCCTGAAACTTGTTAAAACTCCCTTGATTCCCATTTCAATTGAAGCGCGGTAACGTTTTTATACTCTTTTCCTTCTCGTTAATAGCGATAGCGGCCATAGGAGAGTGGAAATACCCAGTCCCATTTCGAACCTGGAAGTCAAGCACTCTAACGGCACTCCCAGTACTGTTGTGATCAACGGGAACAGAAGCTGCTGCTATCACTCTTTACTATAAAACTTCTAGTGGCTACTTTACCGCGAAATCAATAACAACTTGTACGCTGAACGGAGAATAGGGGCGTACAACGCGTTTGAAAATTATCTTACATTTTCTCTTCTTTTTTCTACACTCGGTTTTAATTTTTTTCTCCAATACCCTAAATGGGTTGGTTTTCTTTTTAGTTTTTTCATTGCGGTGTGACCCAAATCCATAAAGGTGAACTATTCCACCAACCGCCGTCGCGTCGATTATTTGTGGTAAAAATTTGTATGCAGTATGAGGCAGCGGCGTAATAACTCTATCCGCCCACTTCTTTTTTTGTTTTAGCAATTTCTTTGCGTCGCCTTTATTTACAACAACAATTTCGCTTACTTTATTTAATGCAATATTCTGTTGCATATATTTTACCGCAACTGGGTTCAACTCATTTGCAATAATGTCTGCAGTTTTTTGCTGAGTTTTTAGTTTTTTGGCAATTATAATTGGAAACGGCCCAACTCCCGCAAACAACGCAAGCACTTTTTCTCCAGTTTCCACTTGTGCAGCTATTCGGCTGCGTTCAAATGCAAGGCGTGGAGAAAAGTACACTCTTGCTACATCAAGTTCAAAAAAACAATCGCTTTCTCTGTAAGTTGTTTTAGTACTTTTCTTTCCAGCTAAATGACGCAACTTCCACACACGATATTCTCCATGCATTGCGCCCCTTTTTTCGTAAACGGACTGCAAGTGTTTATTAGCTGCTAAGATTTCTTGAGCGAGTTGCTTGGCGTTTTTTTTCTGTTCAACGGGAATTTCAGTAATTGCAATTGTGCCAATAGTGTCTAGCGGCAATGTAGTTGCGGGGTTTGCTTTCAGATCTTTCATATCGATTTCCTGTTGTGAATTACTTTGAAATCCAAGCGTTATTATGTTTCGCTTTAAATAAAATTTGTATGAGTGATTTCATTTCCGGATTCATTGACGAGTATTTTATGAATCCAATTAAGTATCAGGACAAATATGCCCCTTACAACTTAGTAAATACGATTACGTTTGCGGTCATAGCAATTATTGCAGTTTATTTGATTTACAAACTGTTAAACAAGTATGGGATAACGACGGATGAAAAGTTCTACTGGGCTATTATCCCGTACATATTTCTTGGCAGCATTGTGCGAGTTCTAAGTGACGCCAATATTTTGTCTAGGGGCGTTGACCTAATGGGCATAACGTTGTACCCCTTTATAACGCCTCAAGTGTACGTTCTAGTTTTTGCAGTAACCATGTGCTTGCTTTTCTTTTGTAAAAAATTCTTCACTGATTGGCAAAGCGTTTTTTACAAAGCAGGTTGGCTTCTTGCTATAATCTCACTTTTGCCACTTGTGCCTTTGTTCAAAAACTTCGCTTTGTTCAGTGCCATTTTTGCAATTGCTGCGGCGTTTTGGTTGATACTGCATTTTTCGCCGTGGAAAATGACAAACATTGAAAAAGCAGTAATCCTAGCACAGGGGTTTGATGGAGCGGCCACTTTCGTTGGCGTACAATTCGGTGGATATAGTGAACAACACGTTATTGGTAACGCTATTTTTTCAACATTTGGTGGGCCGTGGGCGTTTCTAGTTATCAAATTTGTATTCGCTTTGCTAGTTGTTTACATGTTGAGAAAAGAAGCAGGAAAAGCGAAACCAGAAGAAATTGCATTTGTCTCGCTTATCCTAACAATCTTTGGCTTAGCGCCTGGACTGCGCGATGCACTGCGGTTACTTGCGGGTGTGTAGCTGTTTAAGCGGTTTAATTAGGGAAATTATTGTGGCTCTTCTGCTTGTCCTTGCGGTTGACCAACTGGAATTTCAACGAATCGCACTTGTTCATCTCCACTTGAATAAATTACCCGAACTACGCCTGAAACGAGGTTATTGTCGTTTAATTTATCCATGAACGCCAATGTAGTGTCCTCTTTTACTCCAACTGCCCCTTCGAAAACAGCGTCTACTGGAGTAAAACCGGCGCTTTTTAATGCGTCAATTACTTTTAATACTTCTTCTTTTACTTTCATTTTAATCACCAATTCGGTTTCAATTACTCTCTTTGCTCGGCTTAAATTGTTCGCATAGCTCGTTACCGAAACGATATTTAAATAGCTATCCTAAATAACAACTCGGAAGAATTTTTATGTCAAAGAAATCGAGTAAATTGGAGAAAGCTGGAAATAAAGGCACAAAGGCACAAGTGCATAAAGTCCAAGACTTAGGCGCTAAACTCACTAAAGTTGATTCAATGGTTAAAGCAGAGGGAGAGGTAGATGTAGGCGCTCCCAAACTTGCTTTGTGCCCCCGTTGTGGTTCTAGTGATTTAGCAATTAGAAAAATTGATATCCCGGGTTTTGCACCGGAAGTGCAAGTTTGTAACCGCTGTGGGTTTAGAAGCGAAAGCGCAGTTCAAGTTGACCCGCTTGAATACGTTGAAGATGTTGAAGAAGAGGCACCGCGGGTAAAAATTGAAGATATTGAAAAACGGCTTCAAAGCACGATTTTAGCTGAGAAAAAAGGCGGAAAGCAAAATGCTTCAAAAGGTTCAAAACCAGTTAAATCCGCTAAACCTGCGAAGCCAATTAAGCCAGTTGCGAAACCTGCTAAAAAGCCGGTGCAAAAGCCAAGCAAGAAGAAAAAACGCTAGTAAGATATTGTTTTTAAACTTTGCAGTGCTTTGTTATAACATAATTAAGGTTATCGAGGTAGATTTTCAATATGGCTAAATACGCAATTGCAAAACAACTAGCAGGAAAAAGAATAATCACGACTGACGGCGAAGAGCTTGGCCGAATCGTTGATTTATACGTAAATGAACTAAACGGCAAACTCGACAGTGTAATCGTTGAACCAAATCCAGACTCTTCAATGGCAATGAAAGCAGGGCCAGAGGGAGTTGTTACGATTCCTTACAGTGCTGTGCTTGATGTTAAAGACGTTATGGTAGTTGACCGAAGAGGGTTAGCTGCTCAAACCGCTTAAATTTAAGCGGTAATTTCTATTTTTCCGTTTTTTACCTTTATTTCAACTTTTGTTTCAATTTCCGCTTTTTGCTTTTTTACTAAATCAATTAAGTGTTTTTCGATTTCAGTTTCACTTGCTTTTCGGCTAATGAGTTGTGACGTTATGTTTAGCACTTCGTTAAAAAATTCGTAATTAGTAGTTAAGTAGTTTGCAATTTTGCTAGTTTCACTGTCGCGCTGCGTGTATTCAGCCGCTGCTTTATGTTGTGCTTCTAGCCTAGTGGTGTTTTTGTCAACTTTTGTTGGCTTTGAATTTGTTTTTACAGTTACATCCTCTACTATGTTGTTGTAATAATATTCAAGACAAGTTGAAAATGAATTGAATTTTTGTGCTTCAATTTCACTGTATTTCTTTAATTCAGTAAATGCAAATGCAATTGGCTTGCTATCTTTCAAATAAACAACTGGAGAATACTCTTGCCTGATGCGTTTTAGTTCATTTATTATTTTGGTTTTGTCGCTTTCACTTAACTCCGAAACATTTGGCGAACAATTGGTTCTACTAACCGCTTCTTCAACGTATAACGGCGGCACATTTACAACGCTAGCAATGGCAGAAACTGTGTTGCCAGCTAGTTTGAAGTCGACAGTGGCTAAGTTTTCAATATCTTTTTTTGACGGCGGGGCAATGTAAGGTTCTCTTTGTTTTAATTTTCTGTCGGCGTATTCTTCTCGCTTTAATACGTCGACGATTTTCTTTTCTTTGTTAAGTAGTATCGTGTTTCCTTTTGCGAATAATTCAAACACCAGATAGAACTTGCCTTCTTTTGCGTCGAATTCAAAACTAATAAGTCGGTCGCTGTTTATTTGTTCAACTTTAGTAAGTATTGCATTATTCAGCCACTTGCGCACCACCATTGCGAACTGAGGTGGCGTCTCCAAAGTTTCGGGCATTTGCTGCACAATATGCAAACGGCCAGCTTCTGCAATTATATTCACTGCGCCACTTTTCCTTAATTTTAACAAATTCGATTTATGGCTACTATTATTCTCATTGCTATTTGTACCGATGTAAAATTTGTCGAACCTAGCGCCGACCATGCTTTGTAATTCAGTTACAATTACTCCATAATCCCAGTTGCCCATTGATTGCATTTTTTGTTCGCCGTTTTTTTACTTGACCGCATATGGGTCAATATTAGGAACGCTTACTTGCGTGTTCGTCTTTTAGTTCTCTCAGTACTTCAAGCATTTTCGGATGTTTCACTTTAGTAAGCAGTCTTGTTATTGCTTCGCTTTCGCTTATTCCGGTTATTATGTGTAGTTGACTTAGGACGTAATGCGTGCTTCTTTTTGCCATTACTAATTTTAGTTCGTTAGTTAGCATCCATTCCATTTGTGCAAAGTGGTCAAAGTCATGTGTGATGAACTTCCCGCCACTAGCATTTGGAACAAAACCAATTGAATCATCACTAGGTGCATAACCCGCGTTATATATTTTTGCAATGTGATTGAAGAACGCTTCAGCACGTTCCGTATTTATTTCATGTTCCCAAGGTATGATTTTTGATCCCCGGGTGGCGTTTCCAAATAACTCAGAAACCTGCACCCATTTTCCGTCGTGCCGTATGACTCTAGTTTTAGGTATATTTACGCCTGCATTGTGTAACTTTTCTATAGCAGTATTGTAGTGCGAAGCATCGGCTTCATTTTCTGGTTGCCGATGCTCATGAAATTCTTTCACAAGGACTCTTTTTGGTTTTTCTCCTTTGAATTTAATGCGCGCATAATAAACAATTCCGAACGACCCTGTGCCTATTGTCCTGCTACTTCTCTTTAGCCATTCTAAGTCTGCTTCTGTTTTCCACGGTTGCTTTTGGCGTTCAGTTTCGGTCATCTTCTGCTCACGTGTTGAAGTTTCGTTTTTTCATTTTCTTTTTTCAAGCATTTTTTACTGCCTCGCTGCGAGTTTAATGTCTTGTGCGGTTACTGTTTTTCTTCCTGCGTGTCGTGCAAGTTGAGCTGCTTTTTGTGCTAAGTCAAGTGCGTAGTTTTCAAGAACGTCTCCAAGTGCTTCAGCTGCATCTGGTGAGACTCGCTCCGCTCCTGCTTTTCTAATCAACCGTTCAACTGGTGCAACGGGTAGATTTGCTTTTGTTTCCATAGAAAACCACCTTTAATGGTTTAAATGAATGAATTAAGGCTTATAATAGCTGCGTTTTGCGTTTCGTGACTTAATGTCGGTTTGTTAAGCGAAGTCGAACAAATGCGGGCTTTAACAACTTATTTATATTTGAATGGCCGACAATTGGTATATGGATGACAAAGATAGTCGAATTTTAGATGAATTAAGTCGTAATAGTAGACAATCCACCGCGCTTATTTCAAGAAGCACGGGTATTCCAAGAGTAACTGTACACGATCGATTGGATAAACTGAAAAAGAACGGTGTGATTAAGCGCTTTACGGTGGAGCTTGACTATGCTAAGTTGGGTTTACCCGTAACTGCATTAGCGCTTGTTACTTATGATCGTTCAGCTAACTTGGATCAACATGAAGTTGCAAGAAAAATAGTTGGATTATCTGGGGTTTATGAAGTACAGATTATTTCTGGTCAATGGGATTTCTTAGTCAAAATTCGTGCTGCTTCTATAAACGATGTAGGCATGTTGATAATTGATAATATTCGTAAACTTGAAGGGGTTAACCAAACCCTCACAATGGCCGTTTTTGAAACAATAAAAGAATAACTCGGCCACTGCTCAAAGCCTTTTGCTTGTTTATTTATTTGTACTATGCCTATGTATTACTGAAATGCTCGATTTGCTTGATCTTAAATTAAATGGCTTTGAACCCAGAAAGTACCAACTTGATGCTGCGTGTTCTGTAATAGAAAAAGGCAACACGCTGGTTGTAATGCCAACTGCGCTTGGAAAAACTTATGTTGCGATGTTAGTATTGGCTGAAGTGTTGCGTCGCAATCAAAATAACCGCGCTTTATTTTTAGCGCCGACAAAGCCATTGGCAGACCAACAGTTTAAAAAAATTCAAGAAACGCTTCAACTTGGGGACAATGCTTGTCTGTTAACTGGGGAATTATCTCCAGAAAAACGTTTGCCGTTACTATCTTCAGTGAAAGTTATTTGCGCTACTCCCCAAGCAATTGAAAACGATGTGCTTTCATCGCGAGTAGATCTAAAAGATTTTGCGCTAATTGTATTTGACGAAGTGCACCGCGCAGTTGGTGAATATTCTTATTCATTCATAGCACAACAGGCGATGCGAGTAAAGCCTTCGCCTTTGTTACTTGGTTTAACCGCCTCTCCTTCTTCTGAAAAAGAAAAGATAAAAGAGATCTGTAAAAACCTAGGTGTAACTAATTTATTTGTCAGAAGCGAGTCTGATTCCGATGTGAGCAAATATATTCAGCCAGTTGGGGTTGAATGGGAGTTTATCCCGCTTCCGCAAGAGATGAAACAAGCACGCGATTTGCTAACTGACATTTTGCGTGATTCACTTCAAGAGTTAAAGCGCAGTGGATTTTTAGGATCTGCAGATGCAAATCAAGTCAACAAACGCGACTTGTTGGCTCTGCGTGCAACTATTTTGCGTGGTTTATCAAAAAACTCTGCAGGTTATCGCGCATTAACTGTACAAGCAAAAACGCTGTCGATTTTGCACGCATTAGATGTACTTGATTCTCAGGGGGTTTCTTCACTTCTATCTTTCCTTAAATCACTTTACGGCCGCGACAAGCCAAGTAAAGCGGCTAAAGAATTAACGAGTGATTTTCGATTACAAAAAGTAATTACCGTGGCTGAAAATTTAATTAAAGCCGGCGTTGACCACCCGAAATTTGGCGTGTTACAAGATCTAGCAAAGCATGCTGTTGAAAACAATCAAAGTGTTATCGTCTTTGCACATTTTCGCGATTCAGTTGAAAAAATTGTTTCTCTATTGAATGAAAAAAGCCTGGGTGCAAAATCGCTAGTTGGCAGGAGTATAAAAAACGGTTCTGGAATGACGCAGAAAAAACAATTGGCGGTTGTTGAACAATTCAAGAGTAGAGAATTTCCAATACTCGTTTGTACCAGCGTGGGTGAAGAAGGTTTAGATTTGACAACTGTTGATCTCGTTGTATTTTTTGAGGCGGTTCCATCTGAAATTCGTTTAATTCAACGCCGTGGCCGTGCAGGAAGAACAAAAAGTGGCAAAGTGATTGTACTTGTTGCAAAAGGGACAAAGGACGAGGCCTTTCACTGGATTTCTCGACGCAAAGAAAAGAAAATGAATGATACTTTAAAAAACTTGCCGCAATTAACAATGCAAGATTTCAGTAACGGTGAATAAATATTTTGAACAACGTAGTTGAATTCGATTTAGAAGCGATTAGAAAGACCGGCAAGCCACTTATTTTCGTAGATGACCGTGAATTAAAAAGTGAAGCAGCAAAAACCTTGTTTCTCATGGGTGCTTCGCTTAAGCCACAGCGGCTTGAAGTTTCTGATTTTATTTTATCACCCAGAGTTGCAATTGAACGAAAAACTGCTAATGATTTTGAAGCCAGTGTTTTAGATGGAAGACTATTCGAACAAGTGAAAAATCTTCTTGAAAACGTAGAACGACCATTGCTGTGCGTCATTGGCCGAGAATTTTTTCGACTTGGTGAAAAGGCGATGCGAGGGGTATTGATTTCGCTTGTTGTGGACTTTGGCTTACCGGTTTTATTTTTTGACAACGAAAAACAACTCGGGGAATTTTTGTTTCATTTGGCTGAACGTGAACAAATTAAAGAACACAAGGAACAAAAACTCCGTTTCGGCAAAAAAGGATTTACTTTATCACAACGGCAACAATTCATTGTAGAAAGTTTACCTATGATTGGTCCAAATGCGGCAAAGAAGTTGCTCGAACATTTTGGCAGCGTTGAAGCGATTTTCAAGGCAGATGAAAAAGCCCTTCAAGAAGTGAACTTGATTGGCAAAGAAAAAGCAAAGGAACTGAGAAACATAATCTGCACCAAGTATAAAAACGAATTAAGTGAATCAGAACAATAGCTACTGTTGATTCGCTCACCTGAACCAATAAATACGATTTTGTCTTACTAATTGTATATGAAAAAAAGACCGGATGATATAGAGTTAGGATATTTCGACGTATCAAATGAACAAGCAGTGCGTTTGCATAACCTTCAAGATGCTGTACATAACTACCTTGAGCAGTCAAAAGCGCGTTATCCAAATTTAATTAATCGTATTTTAAAAGGAAATAAAGCAATAGAAGAAGTGTTGCATAGGGACTTCGCGGAGTTGAAGCGAGAGTTACACCGGAGACAAATTCGCACAACTCGAGAAGAACTTACTCGCGCTTTTCGTAACCAAATAGAAACTGAAACTACTTCATTTCGCAACAGACCAGATTTACGGTCTAAACTTTTCTATAATATGTTTGGAGTATTTCACAAAATAATCCACGGAGACCCTGGGCTCAAATATCTTTACCCGCGACGCGAAGTAACTGACAATCGCCATTTAGTGCGCCACGGTCCAGTTGAACCTGGGATACTCGCTCAAATAGCAACAGAGGCAGCTACGCGAGAATTGAAGCGTCAAGAAGAAGAATTGAAGTTCGACACCGGGCCAGAAGATCCTGCAGCTGAATTGAGATTTGCTCTTCGCACTGGCGCTAGTGCTGTATTTGACGCTCTTGAAACCCACGAAGTGCTTCCATCGCGCGCAGAATTAATGCGACTTGTTGATGGGGTTAGAATGCTTGTTGACCGTGACTTGAAGCAAATCTCCCCCCATCATGCGCGTTTACTTCCTGCGCCGCGTACTACTCCAATGCACGCTCGCCAAATGCTAGCGGAGTTAGATGACCGTGTAGCAGATCATCGTGATGCGCTTACTGCCAAGGCGGTTAGGTTTTTACCTGCATCAACTGCTACTGATCGTGTTTTGGAAACGCTCAAATCACTAGGTGTGCCTGAAAAAGCCGCGCCTGAATTCGCAAAGCATTTGCACGCACTCGGTTCACCCGGCGATGCCGTTCATGCTCTTAAAAATAGTCAAAGAGTTGCTTTGTTTTTACATAAGACTGCAAATCATTGGATGGGTACTCTTGAACCACATGAATTTGGCAAAAGAGTACGTGCATTAACTAGTTTCGTAGTTAAGCAGCCTTATCATGCGGTTACTGAAAGTGTATTAACGGATTTACGTAAAGAGGCGGATGTAGCTGCAGAAAGAGAAGTAAGACGATTACATAAGCCTGGCATGAGCTACGAGGAGTTATATGCTTCACACCCTAAAGTCGGGGCACTAAAAGACTATGCTGCAGTGCTTCACCTTGCAACTGCTGAACTAGCAGAAGAACGAGCAAGACAACGGCCACACGGCTGATCTTTCAACTATTTTTTTCTTCGCCACTTTCAGCAGTAGCGGCGGGTTCGTTTTCACTTTTCTCTTCAACTAGTTCCGGAATATGTGTTTCTTCTGCAATTGTTATTTGAAACTCTTCGTGGAACTTCTTTGTTGGTTTTAATTTCCAAGAGTGGCCAACCTTGTGCCGTTCAATATACCCTTTTTCGCGTAGCTCGCCAACATACTCGTAAATATCGCCCTTGAAATATTTGCGCAAGTCACTTTGCAATAATTCTTTTTTCTTAGCAATTAAAGCAAGCATCTTCATTGACTTTTTATGTAATTCAATTTTACCCGCAAGTTGTGCAACACTCGCCAACCACTTTGCTTTAACTTGAATTGCAGCAGTTCGCATTTCTGTGTTAATTACAATTTCAATTGCGTGATCATTTTGCTCATATGCTGATTGCAATGCCTCTAATCCGGCCACGACTACTGCTTCGTCAGCGATGTTTGCTAATCTAGCAAGTTCTTCAAACGAAACGCTTCTGTTTGCCATAAATAACGAAGCTTCTAATACGCGTTGTGCTTTGTAATTACTTTCCTGTTCTTCAAATCGTTGCTGTACCATATAGTTCTCAACTGCGATACTATTATACGCCGCCAGTTTTTAACTCTTTTAGAATAAGCAATTTTAAACGAAAGGCTGAAAGTTCAGCGGCTACGTTGCCCTTAGGTGTTGTTAAATGGCACGTCAAAGGTTTCACTTTCGATAGTCACTTTAACTACTTTTTTTCGTGGATTTATATTGACCGCCGCAGTTAATTCATTTGAGAAGTAATCCTTCATTAGCGGTGGCCTTGGCATTGAAATTAAGTTTATGAAGTTAGTTTGAATCGCCGTAGGTACGTCTTGAATGTTAACTATACGTTGTAATAACACCGGCGCATGCGTTATTCCGAGTGAACGAAGCACATAGAGCCTATGAAATCCATTGTTAAGCACTAGCCGGTTACCCATTGCTAATACGTTTGCAATCGGAAGCCCATAACCGACCAGGGTAATTAGGCACCTCACAGGAATGCCGGTCATGACTTCGTTTGGCAAAGTAACTGTTTCTATTGGTTGCGAGAAGCTTCCAATAACGCGTAGATCCGAACTGTCAGACGAGTAAATGACTTGGTTATCTGCATTTTTTAGCCTAGATATTGGCGCGTAGTCCTTTTTTAGAGAAATCGTAAAATCAACCAAAGCGTCTTCAGTTAATTTCTGCGGTAATTTATTCTTAAGTTTTTCAATAAAATCTAAATAAACGCCATTTTGTAACGTTATCAATTTATCGATTTCCACGATTTTGAATTCCCAGTTTGTTTTACTATACGTATTTTGAAAAATTGAACTTTCTTGCACTGGTTTTAGTTTACGCGCGATACTCTCGCTTACTGGTAAAACTTGAATTGAATCCGCAACTCGACTTTCAGTTGACTGCATTGTTTCAAAAATTCGCGCTACTTTTTCCCAGTCTTGAACGAGTTTATCGGTGTGCTTTATGTCCTCTTCAGTGCACTTAGTTTGAATATACTCGATAAAGTACGCTTTTGTAAACCCGTGCAAAATAAGTTTTTGCTTTTGGAAGATTGTCATAATATAGTTTATTTATGGATCTATAAGTTTTAACACCTTTTGCGAGCAAGCCAAACCGTTTTATACCCCGCCTGCTCTTTTTATCTCCTGGCAGCTTCGCGCTATTTAAGTTGAAGTTGTACTGAACTGCTCAACGGCAGATTGAATTGAAATTTAAATCAATTCAAATCTCACAGCGGGCAAATAAATTAAGGTGTAATATTAGTCAATGGATTTTTTAGTACCACAAGAAAAATACTTAGAAGCAGGTGCACACATCGGCACACGCACAAAGAATGGTGCAATGCGTCGCTTTATTTACAAAGCACGTGAAGACGGCTTACATGTACTTGACTTGAAAAAAACTAATGAGCGAATTTACAACGCAGCTTGTTTTATTGCCAAGTACCCGATGGAAAAGTTTTACATTGTAGGCAACAAGGAAAATGCCAAAAAAGCAATTGAAAAATTCGGCGAATTAACTGGCAGCAAAGCACTCTCGACTCGCTTTACGCCTGGGCGGTTTACAAACCCAGCGCGCACTGACTTCGTTGAACCAGAACTATTAATGGTAGTTGACCCTGCCGTTGACAAACAATCAGTTAAAGAAGCATTTGAAATAAATGTCCCAATCGTCGCGATTTGTGACACCAACAACTCGCTTAAATGCGTTGACTTAGTAATTCCGGCTAATAACAAAGGAAGAAAATCAATTGCACTATTATTCTGGATACTAGCGCGCGAAGTACTTAAACAACAAGGCAAAATAACCGGCGACGAACAGTACACTACTACAATAGAAGAATTTGAAGCTTAAGCTTCAAAGAATTTCTACGTTTTCAAGCCCGCGGAAATCGTTATCTGCGGTAATTAGCTTAACTTTGTTTAGCTTTGCGGTTGCGATTAAAAAGAATTAGCTTATTGGAGTCGTAGGGGGTGACGTGCTGGCTTTTTTGAGTGCTTGTTTTTTTGAAATCGCTTTTCTTTCATCGAAAGGACGCGAATCCGAATGATTTTATACCAAAGGCCGAAACACAATTGTTGAAGGCATAACCGCCTGTTAATGGGTTGGCTTGGATCACTCACAAACACATTACTGTTTCCAGCACGCAACGCACTGTTTCTTTTCCTACGTTTCTTTTTCTATTAATGTGCTTTTCTAGCACCTCCTGTCAACTATTATTCAATTATAGTATAAATAGTTGTCGTTTTCTAAACAAAGTAGTGACAAAAGTGAATGTTTTTGTTTAAAATAGGACAAATTTGTTTGCCTCTGCGTTTTTTGTTTATTTTCGAAAGGTTTTTTAAGGCAAGTTGCGTTTAATTGTACGCTCGTTTTTAGCTAACTGCGATAATTCGTAGCAAATTTCAATTATTTATATTAAAATCGTCGGGTGTTTTTGCTGGTTTATTCTATTTCAGATGCTGTTAAAGAAGTGCTCGGTGAATTAACGTTTCTTAAATCGGGCATTGATAATGATTTACTGAATTATTCTGCAGTTGCGCGATTTATTTCTCCAGTTGTTTCAACTAAGCTTGGTTACGAAGCTGGCTTAGAAGCAGTTGCTGTTGCTGTGCGCCGGTATGTTGAGTCTAATACTTCAAAAAACAATCAATCGGCTAAATTGCTTGAATCAGTGAAGAATGCTAAGATAATTCTGCGTAGTGATTTGTGTCTATTGGTTGTCAAGCAATGGCTAGATGTGAATTTTTTGCAAGAGGTAAATTCAGTTTTAGCGAATGTTGATTTTAGAGCTGGTGAAAAACTCTATGTGATCGTGCGCTCAAATGACTTGGTGATTGTATGCAATTCTCGGTTTTTGCCTGTTTTTGAATCTAAGTTGCGTCTTCCAGCAAAGTTGTCAACGAGGTTGACTGACTTGTCCTTAATAACTGTTAATCTTCAAGCAACTGCTTTTGAAATTCCCGGTCTCTTGCAATTTTTCAGCCAACAATTTGATGCAGCTGGAATAAATGTTGAAGAAGTGTTTTCAACTCGTGGCAAAATTACGTTTGTATTTGCCCAGCGAGATGCGGCTAGAGCTTACGAAAAGATAAGCGAATCAATCGAAGCAATTAAACTAATGCCTTTAAAGCAAAAGTGATAAACTCTGCTTGTTTTAAAACCGCTTTCGCCTTATCAATATTGGCATATCCTGTAGCTATGGTATGCTACAAAACGATTTGAAAAGGTGAGTGTTTATGAACCCGAAACTAGCTGAAGTTGTTGCGTATTTGAAAAGAGGCAAGTCAAAGCCTGCAATTGCGCTAATTGAAAAACACGGATTGCACGAAAATGAAATTGCTGCGTATTTGAAAAGAGGCAAGTCAAAGCCTGCAATTGCGCTAATTGAAAAACACGGATTGCACGAAAAAGGGGCCGAACTTCTTGAGCGTGGAGGCTGGCCTGGCCCTGCTGGTGATCATTATCTACGCGCAGCAAACTTAGAGGCCAGTAAAGCAAAGATTGATCATGACAAATACCGGAGATTGTTAGCTAAAGCCGGAACTGCATATACTAATGCTGGACTGGGCGGTCAGGCTGAAGATGTCGTAAAAAGGCTTAGAATTTTGGCTTCAAGGTGAACTCAGTGGTTGTTGATATTAAGGGGTTTTTAGAAGGGCAAAGAGATGAAATCGACGCGAAAATAGAGAGTTTAATCCCAAAAAAGTTAACAAAAGCGAATATTGAAAAAATATGCGGCAAGCCGCGTTATGCTTATGATGTTGAAACTGCTTCTAAAGCAGTGAATGAGCCGATTTGGGATTTACTTTCTCGCGGTGGAAAACGTTGGCGGCCAGCGCTTTTCTTATTATCCCACGAGGCGTTTGGTGGCGATAGCAAAAAAGTTTTTGATTTTGTTGTAATTCCAGAAGTAGTTCATAATGGCACATTGATGGTTGACGATATTGAAGACAATTCAGATCTTAGGCGTGGTAAACCCTGCGTTCACAAAATTTACGGCGTTGATGTGGCAATTAATGCTGGTAATGCCATGTATTATCTTCCTCTGTTATCGCTGATGAGAGCCAAGGGAAAATTTCCTGACGCAATGTTGCTGCGTGCTTATGAAATCTATTCTCAGGAAATGATACAGTTGTCTTATGGCCAAGGCATGGATATCTGGTGGCATAAAGGAGAAAAGTACAGCGTAAGTGAAGATGAATATTTGCAAATGTGCGCCTACAAGACTGGAACGCTTGCGCGAATGAGTGCAAAACTTGGTGCTTTGTTTGCAAATGCTTCTGAAAAAGAAATTGAGGCAATTGGGAAATTTGCCGAGAGCATCGGCGTTGCTTTTCAAATTCAAGATGATATTTTGAACCTTGTAGGTGAACAGTTTTCAAAAGGCAAGGGTGTTGGTGAAGATATTCGTGAAGGCAAGCGTTCATTAATTATTATTCATTCGCTTAAACGTGCTGACAAAAAAGACGGTGATCGGCTACGTGCAATTTTACTATCGCGCCCAACTGACCAAAAAGTAGTTGATGAGGCAATTGCAATTGTCAAGAAATATGATTCAATTCAATATTCCGCCACTCGTGCGAAAGAAATAGTTTACGATGCTTGGAAAGAATTAGCGCCTTTGCTTAAGCCATCAAAAGCAAAAGATACTTTGAAAGCTTTTGCTGATTATTTGGTTGAACGGAGCATTTGAATAAATTTGGATAATTGCGCTGTTTTTGTTGAGTTGATTTAATTATGTCCGTTATTTTAGAAAAAGTTATTCGCAAACACGTTTTGAAAAACGCATTTGACTACGGGAAAGCACAAGCTGGCGGAGTTGTTGGAAAAGTAATTGCAGAAAACCCAGATGCAAAAAACGACATGAAAGTCACAATGCAACTTATTGGTAAAGTTGTAGCTGAAGTAAACAAGCTTTCAAAGTTAGAAATTGAAAAGCAAATGGATTCATTTACGTATGTTGAGAAAAAAGAAGAAGAGAAGCGAATTGTTTTTCCAAATGCAGAAGTTGGTAAGGTGATTGTGCGTTTACCTCCAGAGCCAAATGGCTATTCGCATATTGGGCATGCAAAGGCATTTTTCCTCTCGTGGACTGGCGCGCGCGAATATAGTGGAAAAGTTATTTTGCGTTGGGATGACACTAACCCTGAGGCAGAGAAGCAAGAGTTTGTTGACGCGATTAAAGAGGGTATAACTTGGCTTGGAATAGATTGGGATGAAGAAGTTTATTGTTCGGATTGGATGCCGCGCTTGTATGAATTAAACGAAATGCTAATTGCGCAAGGCGATGCATATGTTTGTCAGTGTAGTCAAGATGCAATCGGCCAAGGCAGGGAAAAGAAAATCCGCTGCAAGTGTGTTGACTATTCACAAAAAGAACAGCTCGACAAATGGAAGGGGATGTTGGAGAAAAAAATAAAAAAAGGCGAGGCAGTTGTGCGATTAAAAGGGGACATGTCGAGCCTCAATACGGTTATGCGTGATCCAACTTTGTGGAGGATAATTGATTCGCCCCATTATAGGCAAGGAAAAAAGTATTGTGTTTGGCCCACTTATGACTTTCAAGGTTCAGTAATGGATTCGCTTCTTGGAGTGACTCATGCGCTTCGCAGCAAGGAATACGAGCTGCGTGACGAGCTTTACTTTTACTTACTTGACAAGCTAAACCTGCGTAAACCAACACTAATCACTATTTCTAGGTTGTCCCTTGCTAATACGCCGATTTCAAAACGTTTACTTCGTCCACTTGTTGAAAGCGGTAAATTATGGGGGTGGGATGACCCTCGTTTGCCAACGCTTGCAGGCTTACGTCGGCGGGGCGTTACGCCAAAGGCAATTAAAGATTTTGTACTGTCGTTTGGCATCAGCAAAGTTGAAAGTAACCCTTCGTGGGATAGACTGCTCTCGTCTAATAAAAAAGAATTGCTTGATTCGCCACACTATTTTTTTGTTCCTGAACCAGTACAATTGAAAATTGGAAAAGAAACGATTTACATTCCAGCTTTTGATGCAGGTGAATTAAAAGTCGGGGAAGTTTTTCGGTTAAAGAATAGTTTCAATGTAAAAGTGAAAAAGAAAGATGCGAAAACTAGGGTGATTGACGGCGAAAACGTCGGCAATGCCTTACTAGGAGATACGAAAAAAGTACAGTGGGTAGGTGCAGATGGGATTAAGTGCACGCTTTATGTTCCTGGTTTGTTGTTCGATGACAAAGAATCGTTTAATGAAAATAGTTTACAGGAAATAACTGGTTTATGTCAAAAAGAATGTGCGAGTTTGAAAGTAGGCGAAGTAGTGCAGTTCGAACGCGTTGGGTTTGCAAGGCTTGACAAGAAAACGAAAACAAAACTAGAATTTATTCAATCGACATAGGGAAATCTAAATGACTGTAATAAAATCTAAAACCCCGGGGTATTGGCTTTTGATAGCTAGTCCTGCTATACTTTTGGTAGCTGTAGTAGTAGCTTATGCTTATGTGATTTGGTTTAATAGTTTGAGTGCAGTTTTTAGAGTGTTAGCGCCGATATTTGTGGTAATTCTTGGGTATGTTGGATACGTTGGAATAACCGTATTGTTGAAAAATGGTTTTCCAACTTAAAGCTAAGTTTTAGTCAAGCAATCGGCTAAAAAACTTTTTCTTCTTATATGTTATAAAATGGTTTTCGATTTTGATTTAATTAAGTCATTTTACGCTTCTTTGCCCTCTAGAATCCAAGCCTGCAGAAAAGCAGTTGGCCGCCCGCTTACGTTAACTGAAAAAATACTTTATACTCATTTAGTTCAAGGCAACTGTACAACTGAATACGCGCGTCAAGTTGACTATGTTGACTTTGCTCCTGACCGCGTTGCAATGCAAGATGCAACAGCACAAATGGCGCTCCTTCAATTCATGCAAGCCGGAAGAAAAAAAGTTGCGATTCCAACAACCGTTCACTGTGATCATTTAATAGTTGCAAGTGAAGGTGGACAAAAGGACCTCTCTGCTGCGCTTGTAAAAAACAAAGAAGTGTTCGACTTTTTGTCGTCTGTTTCGAACAAGTATGGGATTGGCTTTTGGAAGCCGGGTGCTGGAATCATTCACCAAGTTATTTTAGAGAACTACGCGTTTCCTGGCGGTTTAATGATTGGAACTGATTCGCACACTGTAAACGCAGGCGGTTTAGGAATGGTAGCCATAGGGGTAGGCGGTGCAGATGCGTGTGACGTAATGGCGGGTTTGCCGTGGGAGTTAAAATTTCCGAAACTAATTGGCATAAAATTAACTGGTAAATTAAGCGGTTGGGCTTCTGCAAAAGACGTTATTCTAAAAATTGCGAGCATACTTACAGTTAAAGGGGGAACTGATGCAATTCTTGAATATTTCGGCGACGGAGCAAACAGCGTTTCATGTACTGGCAAAGGGACAATCTGCAACATGGGTGCAGAGATTGGTGCAACAACGTCTCTTTTTGGTTATGATGAAAAAATGGCCGAGTATTTGCGCGGTACTGGAAGAAAAGAAATCGCAGACGCTGCGGATAGCGTTGCAGAGCACTTGGTCGCCGATGAAGATGTTTACAATAATCCAGAAAAGTATTTTGACCAAGTGATTGAAATCAATTTAAGTGAACTTGAACCACACATTAATGGTCCATTTACTCCAGATCTAGCGTGGCCGGTTTCCAAATTTGCAGAAGCGGCAAAACAAAACAATTGGCCAGAGAAACTTGAAGTTGGGCTAATTGGCTCCTGTACTAATTCTTCTTACGAAGACATCACTAGATCAGCTTCAATTGCTAAAAGTGCAGCTGTAAATGGATTGCGATTCAAAAGCGAGTTTACAGTTACTCCGGGGTCAGAACAAATTCGTGCAACTGTACAGCGTGACGGGTACTTGCAGTGTTTTGAAGAAATTGGCGGGGTTGTACTTGCTAATGCTTGTGGCCCTTGCATTGGTCAATGGGCGCGGCATTCAAATGACCCGCAACGCAAGAATTCAATTATGACTAGCTTCAACCGGAATTTTGCAAAACGAAACGATGGCAACCCCAATACGCATGCATTTGTAGCTTCACCTGAAATCACAACTGCATTTGCAATAGCCGGAAAACTAACTTTCAATCCGCTTACTGACTATTTAGAAAACGAGCGCGGTGAAAAAGTTAAACTTGCTGAGCCACAAGGGATTGAGTTCCCACCAAATGGATTTGCCACTGGAGAAGCTGGTTATCAACCCCCTGCAAGTGATGGTTCAATGATACAACTAGTTGTTTCTCCAACTTCGGATCGCTTGCAATTACTTGCTCCGTTTCCAGCTTGGCAAGGCAGTGACTTAGTTGGCTTAAAACTATTGATAAAAGTTAAAGGTAAATGCACGACTGACCACATTTCAATGGCAGGCTCATGGTTAAAGTACCGCGGGCATTTAGATAACATTTCCAACAACTTGTTAATTGGCGCGGTTAATTCATTTAATGACAAAACCGACAACGTCAAAAATCAACTAGAGTCAACTGAGAATAATCCTGTTTACGAAAGTGTGCCGAAGGTTCAACGTGCTTACAAAGCAGCTGGAATTGGTTCACTTGTTGTAGGTGAAGAGAATTACGGTGAAGGTTCGTCGCGCGAACACGCTGCAATGGAGCCCAGGTTTTTAGGAGTAAAGGCAATTCTAGTAAAAAGCTTCGCGAGGATTCACGAAACTAATTTAAAGAAACAAGGGATGTTAGCCTTGACATTTGTCGATAAGTCGGATTACAATAAAATACAAGAAGACGATGAAATTGACTTGATCGGTTTAACTGAATTCGCGCCCGGCAAGCCATTGCAAGCCGTTCTTCACCACTCCGACGGCACAATTGAAACGTTTCCAGTTAATCACACTTATAACCCGCAGCAAATAGCGTGGTTCAAAGCAGGTGGGGCGTTGAACATAATCAGGCAAAATGCATGCGATTAATTGCCGAATATTTTATTCAGTTACCTTCCGCATGTTATTTATACCTTCTTCTCACTATTTTGTAAGCAAAGCACAGGATTCTGTTTTCAGTTTTTCATGACTGTGTGTTTGTATGTTAATAAAAAACCAATGAGAGTAATTTGAGGTGTAGATTGTATTATGGCTAAATCTTTTGTTAAATTCCAAACCCCTGCAGATGCACAAGCCAAGGCATTACAGGTAATTGAAGCTGCCAAAGCAGTGAATGCTTGTCGAAAAGGCACTAATGAAGCAACCAAGGCAATTGAACGCGGAGAAGCGAAGCTAGTTATAATCGCTGAAGATGTTGACCCAGAAGAAATCGTAATGCACTTACCTTCTATTTGTACTGAGCGAGCAATTGCTTTCCTCTATGTAGCTTCTAAAAAAGATTTAGGCAATGCCGCTGGATTAAAAGTAGGCACAGCTGCAGTTGCAGTTACTGCTGCTGGCAATGCTGAAAGCACTTTGAAAGAGTTAACAACTAAATTTGCTCCTGGAAAAGTTGAAAAGAGTTGAAAATCATTAAATGATAACTGAAAATTCAGTAGTTACAAACCAAGAACCTCAAGATAGCCCTGCAGAGGCAAATTCAGTTGAAAAACCCCTTGAAAAGCCAACTGCACATAAAGTTGAAAAACCACAATCGCATAAAACGGATAAATCTGACAAGCCAGTTGCCAAAACCACTAGTGGCGACAAATCTGCTAATAAGTCTTCTGATTCACAAGCTCCACAGCCTCAAGCGCAGGCACCTGTTATTGAAATTGAAGGGGTTGTATCGCAAGTTATT
This sequence comes from Microcaldota archaeon, assembly GCA_023247085.1. Lineage (GTDB taxonomy): Archaea > Micrarchaeota > Micrarchaeia > Norongarragalinales > UBA8480 > JAHFHC01. The sequence continues at coordinate 55,526 of JAHFHC010000003.1, forward strand.
GAAATCGTTGGCAAAACTGGGGTTTTTGGTGAAGTTAATCAAGTGCTATGCAAAGTGCTTTCTGGCAGGGATAAAGGTCGAATTTTGCGCCGTAATGTCAAAGGGCCAGTTCGAGTAGATGATTATTTAGTGTTATCAGAAAGCGAACGTGAAGCGCGTCCGCTTAGACAAAAGAAAAAACCGCTTACTGCGACTAGCAGATAAGTGATTTGAAGGCGAGATTGTTTAATATGGTAAAATGTTCATTTTGTTCAAACGAAACTGCAGTTGGGCGAGGTATTCGAATATTCAAGCGAGATGGCTCTTCTAACTTTTTTTGTTCAAAGAAATGTGAACGCAATTTCGATTTGAATCGCAAACCATCTAAACTAAAGTGGACAAATAAGTCTAAGTAATTTTTGGGGCGTCTATTAATTCAAATGGCTCTTTCTCAACGTCCTGATTCAATTGCCCTTCAAAAAAAGTGGACAAAGAAATGGGACGAGGCTGAAATTTACAAGTACGATAGCCGCAGCAAAGCGCCTGTTTTTTCAATTGACTCTCCTCCGCCTTTTACTTCGGGCGCATTGCATATGGGGCACGTGTTGTCTTACTCGTTTTTTGATTTTGCAGCGCGTTTTAAGCGAATGACTGGCTTCAATGTTTTTTACCCGCAGGGTTGGGATTGCCAAGGTTTTCCAACTGAAGTGAAAGTTGAAAAATTGCAAAGCAAAGACAATAAAGACGGCAAGGAAAGCAAAGGTGCAAAAGACGGTAAGAGTGGAAAAGATGATAAAAGCGGAAAGCCGAAGTTAACGCGCCAAGAGTTCAAAAAGAAATGCATTGAATTTACGCTTGAAAATATTGATAAGATGAAGATGCAAATGATTCGCATGGGCTTTTCGCCTGACTGGAGTCAAGAATATCGCACGATTGACCCTTCTTATCACAAGAAAGTACAGCTTTCAGTTTTGCAAATGTACGAAAAAGGTTTAGTTTACCGCCAGAAGCACCCGGTGCTTTTCTGTATTCATTGTCAAAGTGCAATTGCAAAAGCAGAAACAGAGGATTTACAGCGTGAAACTAAATTAAATTACATAAACTTTTCAGTTGAAGGGGCGCCGTTGTCAGTTGCAACGACTCGGCCAGAATTACTTCATGCTTGTGTTGCTGTTCTAGTAAATCCAAGTGATGAGCGATTCAAAAAATTAGTTGGCAAAAAGGCAATTACGCCATTGTACAACAAAGAAGTGCCTATAATTTCCGACAATGAGGTTGACCAGACTTTTGGAACTGGTGTTGTTATGGTGTGTACGTTTGGAGATAAGACTGACGTAGCGTGGATGTACCGGCACTCGCTGCCGTTTATTGAAGCTTTTGATAACCGCGGCAAATTGCTGAATGCCGAAGAATTTACTGGCGTAAAAATTGTTGAAGCGCGAGAGAAGATAATTGAAAAACTTAAGGCACTTGAGCTAGTTACGCGCCAGGAGTCAACGCAACAAGTGGTAAAGCTCCATGATCGTTGCAATAAGCCTGCTGAATTTATTTCAAGTGTGCAGTGGTTCATGAAATTACGCGATTGGCAGGATAAGATTAAGCGTGCAGCTACTGAAGATATGCAGTGGTTCCCGCAATTTTCTGTTCAGTATTTAATTGACTGGGCTAATTTTGTTGAATATGATTGGGTGATTTCACGACAGCGTATTTACGGTACTCCGCTTCCATTTTGGTACTGTGAAGGGTGCGGTGCAATTTATACTCCAAAAGAATCAGAGCTCCCAGTTGACCCTGCATTGCATGAATATAATAAAAAGAAATGTGATTGCGGTGGGCAAATAATTGGCGAGTCATCGGTTTGCGATTGTTGGATTGACTCCAGCATAACTCCACTCGTTATTGCCGGTTGGCCTGACGGAGATTATGAAAAACTTTACCCCGCTACTCTGCGGCCACAAGGGCTAGAAATTATCCGAACTTGGGCATTTTATTCCATTTACCGTTGTCTAGCACTTACTGGCAAATCGCCATTTAAAGAAGTATTGATCAACGGAAGTGTACTTGGTACAGATGGCAAGAAGATGAGTAAAAGCCTCGGTAATTTTGAAGACCCAGAAGCGCTTCTTGCTAAGTTTCCAGCTGATTCATTGCGTCAATGGGCGGCATTGTCAGGCGCATTAGCAAAAGACCGGCCATTTTCTTATAAGGATATTGAATATGCCAATTCGTTTGTTACAAAATTATGGAATGCAGCTAATTTTGTTGACAAGGCACTTGAAGGCTACAAGCCTGAAAAAAGCAACAAAGCACACAATTTTTCAATAACCGACAAGTGGATACTCGCGGAGCTTGACAAGACAATTGAAGTCGTTACTCGGTCAATGCACGAGTATGATTACTATGCGGCTATTAGTGCAATTCATTCTTTCTTCCGCTTGTCTTTCTGCGACTACTATTTAGAGGATGTAAAATACCGCATTTATGAAGAAGCGGAAAATAAAGCCGAAGCGCAATACTGCCTGAAAACAGTTCTAGGAGCAACATTAAAACTCATCGCTCCATTCGCTCCATTTATATCAGAAGAGTTGTTCCACGAGTTAGGTTTTGCTAAAGAAGAAAAAGTTGAGTCAATACACGTTTCAAAGTGGCCAACGCCAACTGGTTTTGAAATCGACGAAGAAACCGGCAAACTCGCTTCGCTATTACATGACTTAATCAGCCAGTCAAGAAAATTTCGAAGTTCCAAACAAATTGGGCTAAATGAACCCATCGAAAGCCTTGAAATTGGGCTTCCCGAAGAGCTTATAAGCAACTTTAGTGACATAAAATTAGACTTGTCTAAAATAGCTAGGATTAAAACCCTTGATGTTTCAAGTAAAAAAGAACTAACTACGCAGTTCAAAGTTTAAAGAGAATTGATATTTAAATGGCTAGACTACATACGCACAAACGGGGCAAATCCCGTTCACACAAACCAACAAACAGCAACGCAGCTAAATGGGTTGACTACTCTGAAGATGAGATAATTGGCTTTGTCGAACAATTTGCAAAACAAGGTAAAACAGAAGCAGAAATCGGTCTTCTTTTACGTGATCAATACGGATTAGCTAGTGTAAAGCTATTAACCGGCAAGACGATTTCACAAATCCTAAAAGCAAAGAACTTAACCCCAAAGTACCCCTCTGACTTAATTGCGCTTCTCAAAAAAGCAGTTAATTTAATGGAACACTTAAAAACAAACCACGGTGACAAATCAAACCGCATTAAGCTAAGCCACGTTGAGTCAAAAATCAAACGCTTAGTCAAGTATTACCGCGGAAAACAACTACCGGCAAAGTGGAAGTACGATCCAGAAACCGCTGCGCTAATCGTTAAGTAGCATAATGTATGTTTCATATTTAGTTATTTTTTTTTATTTTTACGTTTATCATGAGTGTGATTATAGAAAATGGCAGTTAAGAAAAAAGCAATTGACACGTGGAAAACAAAGCAATGGTTTTCACTAGTAGCGCCAAAGCTATTCAACGAAGCAGAAGTAGCGCAAGTTCCAGCACAAGATCCACAACACTTACTAAACCGTATAATTGAACTTCCACTAAAAGAAATCACAAAAGAACTCGCACACATGTATATCAACGTTAAATTGCGTGTAGAAGACGTGCGTGGAAAAAACGCTTACACTAAATTCATTGGCCACGCGTTGGCAAGAGAACACGTGCAAGCATTAGGGCGGAGAAACCGTTCCATGCTGTATCTAGTTCTTTCCACTAAATCTGCAGATGGAGTTGAATTTTCAGTAAAAGCATTAGTTGTTACAAACGGCAAAGCAAGTGCAGCTCAACGCCAATCCCTGCGCCAAACCCTTCGCGAATACTTATCTCAAAAGATCGCCAAGCAAGACTTCGGCAAATTCATTCAAGAAGTACTGTACGGCAAAGTGAGCTCTGAACTAAACGGCGTCTTAAAGAAAATCTATCCAATTAAACGCGTTGAACTATACAAAACACAGTTAGTTGAGGTATTCGACGTTGAAAACGTTGAAGAATCAGAACAACACGCTGCACCAGCACAAACTGAAGCAACGCAAGCAGAAGAAACTCAAACGCAAAACGAATCTACAACTATGCCAGAAGAAAGCGAAATACCAGCAGAAAATACAGCTTAATTTCTCTATTTTTTAATTTTTTGCTTCTAACTCTCTTACTTTTTAAAATGAGTCTAAATTCTTTGAAATTACTTATTCATTAACTGTTTCAAAGTTTGCGTGACGTGTGGATTCTTTAGCCATAACCCGACTTCGTCGTCTGGGTGGGTTTGTTCGTTTGTTAAAAAGAGTAACGCTTGGTCATCAGCTAATACGAATCGGGTTGGTAATGCTGTTGAGCTAGTTGTGTGTGCTAGGGTTGTTACTTCTGGAGCCATTTTAGGCGATACTATGTGTATTTTTGCGCCGCGTTGCTTTGCCTCTTGTAGTAATGCGCCGTGGGCTTTCATTTTTTGTTGTAGCCCAGTTTGACTTGAGCTGATTACGATATGTTGTTTTGCGTCGGCTAACATTGAAGCTAATTTAGAATTAATTGCATCTTTGCCTTTTAGTGTCCAGACATTATCTTCAATTGCATAGCCTTCAACAAGCGAACCTGCTTTGATTTTTGTTTGCATTGCTTTGCTTAAATCATCAAAGTGAAGGAATTGTTTGTCAAGTTCTGCACGCTTTTGTTTTTTAAGCGTGTCAATGGCTTCTCTAATTGGCAGCGCAGAGTACTTAACCGGTCTACCTGGCCGAAGCACTACGAATCCTTGATCCTGCAAGCTTGTTAAGACGTCATATACTCTTGGTCTAGGTAATGCTGCGCGGTTAGCTAGTTCTCCTGCGGTGCAAGTTGTAGATGCAGCTAGTGCATAGTATGCCTTTGCTTCATATTCGTTTAAGCCCAGGCTACGTAAATGAGAAATTACGTCGGTGTTCTTAGAGATGATTGGCATTGCACTCCCACTAGTATTAGTTTTGGAGGCTTTTAAACTATCTGCATCGGCGGTCATCAGCTGATCACTTTTTGTTTTACATCGATTTTATATTTTTTTTGCATTTATTTTTGCATCTTTCTTTTTTTGTTTTTCTTCTTTTATTTATTTTTTTAATTTTTTCAATTTTTGTTTTTCATTTGTGTTTGAGTATATTATCTTCTACCGACACAACTATATAAATGTATTCACTATGGGGGAGTAACAAAACATAAGGTTTAAATACAAGTTATCACCAACTTGTAGTGACACATTATGAAATTGTTTGGATTTTTGGCAGCGCTTGTCGTATTGACTAGCTTCGTGGCTGGCCAGACGTTGTTCTCAGCGTCTAACCATGTTGACGTAACTAGCAATAGGGATGGGCAACTCACACTCTGGTTCACACCAAGTGAATCGGGCAACTATGCTGTAAACACTGAAGGAAACATTGCAACACGCGTTACTCCTTCGTTTGGAACCATGGACGCAGGCGCTGTCAAATCTTTTACAGTTATCTTTTTACCACAATTATGTTCAAAAGGGCTATTTTACACAACTATTAATCTTGATACTGTCACCGCTGCAGGTATAAGCCAACGAACTTCAAAAACAATTGAAGTAAACGTGCTGCAGTCCACTGATTGCTCGCCAGTTGTTCAAAACAGTTTGCCACAAGATGTTTTAAGCCAAGCCAATGCTTTTGGTAGCACTTTATCGCTTTCAAGTCAATTTGATGCAAGTGATGTCAATGTCTTAATTTATGCTCCGGAAGGTCAAACCGACATTGCAAATGGTGAAACCCGCCAAATAAACTTGGATATTGTAAACCGTGGCGCTACTGGAGAATTTCTTTTATCTGCAATTGGGGACGTCAAGCTAAACCCAATTCTTAATGATTATGCATTTGTATTGCAAAGAGGGGAATCTAAGGGGGTTACGCTAACTGTTTCTCCGCGCGACTTGCAAGGAACTCAATGGGTTTCAATTCAAGTAACTAGGAGTGGACAAGTAGCTGCTGTTAAAGATATTTTCTTTGAAGTTAGCAAGACACATTTTGTTGAACTTGTAATGCCTCAAGTTGTAAACACAAAGAACTGCGGCATTGTCACAATTGCTGGAAGGATTAAAAATCCTGGAAGCGCAGTTGAAACCCTAACTGTTTCAATCCCATCTTTGTTTGTATCTTCAAACGCATTGACACTTGCTCCTCGTTCAGAGCAAAACTTCGTGCTTAATTTGGACTTGTCAAGCTTATCAGCACAAAATAGGATAATCGATATTGTTGCGGCAAACCAATATGTTTCTTCAAAGCAACCGGTGCAGTTCAATATTGGACAATGTGATTCAACTGGAGCAGTTTCGTATGTGGTTCAAGTTGATAACCCTTCAAACCAAACCCTTGTTGGGGTTTATGCAACTGTTATAGATGTTCCAAACAACTGGAAGGTTTCAACGCCTATGCCAATTGACATTCCTACAAATTCTTCAAAGAATTTGACTGCTTCAATTCAACCAGTGGGGAGTGTAACGAGTGAAATTACGCCGACTCTTTTAGTTCGCGATGCAAATGGTAATGTGCTAAAAACACAAACGTTATCGCCAGTTAAACCAAGTTCAACAACTGGGTTATTCTTAGCCGGCTTGCTGAACTTAAGTGGATTAGAATGGATTGGTGCAATTGTTTTCGTTGCATTGATAATTGCGATATTCTCAGCAAAAGCAACGCTGCGAAGAAGCACTGCTTAATCCTATTTCTAGACTTTTTGATATTTTAACTTTAATTTTTTGCTTAATTCTGACGTTGTTTTCCAGTGTTCTAAATCATAGATTCCCAAGTACGCGCGGGTTATTGGCCTGCTTTGAAAGTCCACTGGCTCTATTCCATTTGCTCTCAAAATGCGGTAAATATAATCTACTTCTCCCGGCTTGCGGTTAAAGTATAGTTTGGCTCTTCGTTTTCCATAGGGGAATCTAATTTGCCGGTAAAAAACAACGTGGTCTCCGTCTTTGTGCAGGTGAGCGGCAACTGGCTCTTCAACAACAACGTTCGGCATTTTCAATCCTATTACAAAGCGAGCTAGCCGCGCTTCAGATAAAGGGGTTAATCTTGTTAATTGGCGGTTATCTCTAGCGCGTGTTTTTGCCATTAGTAACAATGGATAGCTCGCGATAGTGCGCGGTTGTTTTTTAACTTCAACTATTGTGACGCGTTCGCGAATGTTTTTTACAATTTTTAAATTGTCGGGGTGGAAGTGTTCTGGAGTAAACTCATTGCCGGGAAAGACAACTATTCTCGACCCGTTTGGTAAACGTTTAGCTGCTAGTTTTTTCATTTAAATTTTTACCAGTTAAAACTTTTTTCAATTGCTTTTTCTAACAATATTTTCAACACCATTGCTTCATCTTCGCTTATTGGAATAGCTATTGACACAACTTGCCCTTTTTGATCTTGCGTTGACAGCTTAAAATAATACCCTGTTGCCATTTTTGAAAAGCTTACGGTTGAGTTCCGCGTATCTGCAGAAATAGCGTATCCCCCTTTTGACGGGTCGTGAAACAGTTCTGCGTTGGCAGCTTTGCCGCTTAATACAATTAGCAGTTTAGCCATGTCAACTATTGCCATTTTGAAAGTTAGTTTATCCGACCACCCGAATGCTTGTGGTCCAGTTTGCTTTGCTGCTTCAACAAAAACACTTTTCTTTTCTGCATTAAAGTCAAATTGAACTGCTGAACCTGTGCCGGTTTTGTTCGGCTTGTAAACTTTAAATTTGTTTTCGAATTTATTTTCAAATTTACTTTCGCTTTTAGCTACATTGTCCATTTTGCATCACCAGGTTAATTGCGGTTGTAATTATTTGTTTTGCGTATTCTTTTGGAAAACGACTTGAAGACGCCACGTCGTGGCCACCGCCTGTAAAACCGCTTTTGCCGTACGTTTCTTTCAAAGCTTTAATTACGAAATGAGCAGAGAAGCCAAGGTCAGCGGCACTGCGATTTGCACGAAATGACAAGCTATCTCCAGTATAAACTAGGCTGGCTGTTGGGCCCTTTTCAGCGAAGTGGAATTGAAGTGCGTTGTGCAACTTGCTTATAGACGGGTAGCTATTCTTTTTTGCAATGCCAGTTACATCGCAAGTTACTAGTGTATATTTGCCAGTGTATGTTTTTGCTTTGTGAATTGCCTTTTCTAATGCGCGTTGAGTTTTTAGCTTCTCTTCACGGTATAATTCACCAACTAAATGTTTGTCGCTAAGCGTCTTGTCGTAGAATTCCAGCGAATACGGGTCAATTGAACTTACTGCTAAGTAATCTATGACAACTCCTTCTGGGAAAAATGTACTTTCACGAAATGAACTGGTGTCGGTTTGCATTGAATACCTGCAAAAGCGCAGAAATTCTGGCTCTAATTCTGGGCAAATACGCCTAGCGATTTCAAATGCAAGTAAGCCAGTGTTGTAACTAGATGGTTCAATTGGGTTTTTCAATTGAAATGGGGAGACGAAATGGTCAATGCATGGCTCAATTGCTGGAGGGTGATGGTCAACTACCATTATCTCAAAGTTTTTTGCTGACCGACACAAGTTTTCCTTGCTTTCTTGGTTTGCTCCATGATCCAACAATACTAGGAGGCTGCCTTCTGCTAATCCCTTGTCTTCTTCACAATCTTTTTCACTGTAAACTGCACTATACGATTCTTGTGTGCGAAGCAAAAGCGGGACTTTCTTGTCTTTAGCAAATTTTTCAAGGCATTTTTTCAAAATAATGCCAGAGGAGATGCCATCGCCGTCTCCATCGTAGCGGATCTTAATTGTGCGCAGCTCCAACACTGCTTTTGTAAGCGTAACTGCCGCGTCGTTAAATAGTTCTTTCATCTCAATTAACAACGGTGCCTTGACGACTTCCTTAACTGTAGCTGGTTGAAAAAATAGGAATTGTTTTACTGATGCTTCGAGTTTCTTGTCAGTTTTTTGTTCTGCGGCTTCAACTCTAAAAGTGTAGTTAGTATATTTGCCAATTAATTCGTATATTTTTTCTGGCTTTAACTCGCATTCGCTTTTTATAACTATAAATTCTTGGCCATTGCAGCCATAGTACTTTTCAGGGTCAAAAACGTCTTTTTTAACTATATATAGGGTGGTTTTCATGGGGGCGTATAGCACCAACGCGGTTTATAAATTTTGAAGTAACTGTTAATTATCAATTATTTTAGCGAGGTTTTACTATTAAATGGATGCAATTATTGAAAACTACAGGCGAGGACGACACACTGAATACGGCGACCAGTTTATAGTTGTCGTTGACGCATGCGAATCAAGCGAAAAGGCAAAAGCTTTTGTAGGTAAATCAGTTTCTTGGAAAACTCCTTCTGGCAAGGAAATCAAAGGCAAAGTAGCTTCTACTCATGGCAACAGCGGTAAACTCCGTGTTGTAATGGAAAAAGGGTTACCTGGCCAAGCAGTTGGTACCAAAATTGAAATCGCTTAAAAATATTCGAGCTTGCTTTTGAATATGGCTAAGCTACAGACAACGAAAATAACTGAAGGCGACTCCTGTTTTTCGGTTCCAAAACAAAGCTTTTCAGACCCACACCACTGTCCAGTTTTTTACAACCCAGAAATGCAGTTCAACCGCGATTTATCTACCATATTTCTAAAAACTTGTATTGAACACTGCAAAATAACAAAACCGCGATTATTCGATGGCTATACTGGCACCGGAATACGCGGGATCCGCTACTTAAAAGAAAGCGACATTGACACTGCCGTATTATGCGATGCTGGCGATGCTTCTATACCTTTTATTAAAAAAAATATTCTCCTTAACAAAGTTTCAAAACGCGCCGCTGTCATGCACATGGACGTAAACCAAGCGCTTTCTACTTCGCCATTATTTGATGTAATTGAAATGGATCCATTTGGTTCACCAATTCAAAACATAGACTCAGCTTTTCGCCGTGGCAAAAAGAAATTCATCTTATCACTTACTTTTACTGACCTAGCAAATTTATGCGGTGGCCACAAGGACGCGTGCAAGCGTTTTTATAATGCACAATCAATTAACTGTGCTTTTTGTCATGAGTTAGCAATGCGCATAATCATTGGCCACGTTGCCAATATCGCAAGTTTACACGAATTTGGCGTCACTCCCTTAGTTTCATGGTATCAAGGGCACTATGTTAAAACGTTTTTATTATGCGAAAGCGGTGCACTAAAAGCAGATGCAAATTTTGACAAACTCGGCTACGCTTGGCTATGCAAAAAATGTGGCAACAGAGGAACAAGTGTCGAGATGCTAAGCAAATGCGATTGTGGAGAAAAATTGAATGTTGCAGGCCCACTTTGGCTGGACAAATTTTCAAGCAAAGAAGTGCTAAAAAAAGCTGCTGTTAATCTGGCCGAACAAAAGTTTTATGCAGAGGCACAGCAAGCTAAACTAGTCAAATTTATGGGTTTACTATTTGAAGAAAGTGAAGCCCCTTTGTTCTATTCCCTTTCTGAACTTTGCTCGCAAGCTAAACTTCACGTCCCTAAACTAGTTGACTTCATGAATAAACTACAGTCAAACGGTTTTGAAGTAACTGCAACTCACTTTGCGCCTGGTTGCTTCAAAACCAATGCGACAATTAAAAACATTCTCGCACTATTGAAATAGATAGCCTATGCTTCACGAACTAAGGAGAAAATTGCGACCAGTTTATGGACATTACGCTGATGCAGTCATTTCTCTTATTGGAAATGAGCCCGTACCTTCGGTGCTTAACTCAGCTAAACGTGGGGATTTAAGTGAGGCGCATGCTAACCAAATCGCAGCTCATCGTGTTGATGATCCTGAACGCGAGCCATTTACTGGCTGGTATGAACACCCTGCTGCAGTTCCTGTTCCTTCGTGGTTTTCAAAACCGCTAAAACCAATTCCACCTAAGTTACCTAAACTAGAAGTGCGCGTTGATTTGCGTCATTTGCCTGGAAGTGAACCGACTGAGAGCCTAGTTAGATTTTTTGGTTTGTTAAAAGATAGTAAACTTCTCGCCGGAAGTGCTAGTTTTAGGCTTCATACAATTGGCGGACAACAAGTTATGCTTGTAGATTTTCTTGAACAACATACGAAGCAAGTGCGCACGAAATTATCTCGTCAGCTTGAAGGTTGGAAAAACGCAGCTATGTTGCATCTAGAAGAAATAGCTAGGAAGCAAGGATGTTCGTCTGTGTTATTTAGTACTGGTAAGACGCATTCAGAGTCTAATAATACAGCGCACCCAATTCACGTTGAGTTACTTGAAACGTACGGCAGGCTGCCAATGCAACATGGTTATAAATTGCGAATAATGCAAGGAAGCCGCGCTTCAGCGGATTTACCTTTTGTGCCTAAGACAAGGGAATTATGGTGGGTAAAAGCAATAAAAAAAACTTAGTTCTTTGTTGCTTCTTTTTCTAAGATTTTGTTGCAATTTCTTTTACGTAGTAGAAAGCTTAACGCTAGGTGGAAATAAAAAACGAAACAAAAAAGAAAAATAAAAAGAAAGTAAAAAAAGTTGAAAAGAAGCGAACTACGTTTTTGTATCTAGATGCTTACTTTTAACCCAAGTGCTTTCTTTAGCTCGCGGTATCGATTGCGTATTGTAACTTCAGTTACGCCAGCTACATCTGCAACTTCTTTTTGTGTCCTGCGTTCACCAGTCATTACACTTGCAATGTAAACTGTTGCAGCTGCGACTCCCATTGGGCCACGTCCGCTGATTAAACCGCGTTTTAATGCCTCGTCTAGGATTTCAATTGCTTTTGTCTGCGTGTCTCCACTTAATTTAAGTGCAGTGACGAAACGGTTGATGTAAAAACGCGGGTTCGTTAATGGTACCTTGAGTTCCAATTCTTGTGTAATCAAACGGTATGTGCGGCCAATTTCTTTTTTCGGAATTTCAGCAACATTTGAGATCTCATCAAGCGTGCGCGGAATGCCGTATTGCCTGCAGATTGCGTATATAACTGCACTGACCACGCTTTCAATTTGTCTTCCGCGAATTAATCCGCGTTCAACGCATTTCCTGTAAAGCAATGCACTTGACTCGCGAATACTTTCAGTTAAACCCAAATGGCTTGCCACTCGATTTAATTCTGTGAGTGCAATGGCGAGGTTGCGTTCAATGCTGTTTGAAATTGAAGCGCGTTTGTGCCATTTGCGCATGCGGTAAAGCTGAGCTTGTTGTGAAGGTGCGATTTTTCCACCGCGTACGTCTCGGTTATACTGGTCAATTTCAGTTACTAGTCCCTTGTTTGGAGACATGTATTTTAATGGCGCTCCAGTGTGGGCACGAGCGTTGCGTTGTTCAGTGTCAAAAGCTCTCCATTCCGGGCCTTCTTGAACTATATTTTCTTCAAGTACTAATCCACACGAATTGCAAACTAGTTCTCCACGTTCAGAGTCTTTTTTCAACGATTGTCCTTGGCATTCTGGGCACTTCATTTTATTTCTTTCCTCCTGTTTCGAGTATCTTTCCGGTTATTTCAATGTCAGCAAATGGTTTAGCTAAGTAAAGGGGATTATCTACACTTGCTATTGTGTCGAAGATCTCCACTGCTTTTTTTCCATTTAACACTAGAATAGTTTTCTTTGCAATTGGCTGCTTATGACCGACGGGCTCAAGTAATACATTTCCATTTGCGGTTAGATGTATAGCCTTAAACTTAAACGACATAAGAAAACCAATCAAAAGTAAAAACAAAGCAAGCACTAGCTTTATAAAGATTCCGGTAGGCTGTGCGGTGCACTCATGAATTGTTTTTTTTATTTTTTTTAATGGTGCGTGCTACTTAATTGGCACTGCGTTGATTACTCCGTCTTGGCCTGGGCGATTAGTTACGCGTGCTTTGCCTGCTTCAGTTTCAATTATGGCACCTTTGATAATAATGTTTTCGCGGGCGTAGTGCTTGTTTGAAGGTGTTTCAACCACGTTGATGATTTTGACTTTTTGATTTTTGCCATTTACAACTAAGTTTGCAAATGAAACTGCTTTTGGCTTAACTTTAATGCTTCCGCCTTTTGTTTTAGTTACATCGCGGTGTTCTTTGCCTTCTTTGTTTAATCTCGTCATTGCCTGGAACCCGCCGTAGTGATGCAAGCGTTTGTCTTGGCTAGCGCGTCGTCTTCCACCTGAACCACTTGCTTTGCGTTTGATTGGCTTATTGTACAATACCATATTAACTAATTTCAACTCCTATACTTTCTTGTTGTTTTCTATATGTTTTCGATTTACTCACTTGAACTAATTGCTCCTATTGAAGAAGTGTTGAAGTACAAGCCGAGCAGCAACGCTGCGTTTATAGTTATAAATAACGAATACGCGGCAGTGCCTCGCTTTGTACAATATGCGTTTCTACAAGCATATAAATCTTACGCGGGTGGAAAAAACGTAGCGAATACACTTTCGCTCGAGTGGTTGTGCAAAATAGCTTTGACAACTAATGTTTCCAACGCAGCTGAGTTCACTAAACCCATACTTCCGCTGGTTTGTCTAGCTGCAGTTAATTGTTTTGATGCTGCCGACAAAACCGAATTACGTGCAATCGGAAAACTGCATGTGCCACAAAAAGCGTTTTTGAAAAACGCAGAACAGTCACTTTGCAAGAAATATAGTTTAACTGAAAAAGCATTGTCGGTTTACGCGTTTGAAGACTTGTTAATTGAAAAAGCAGCTGTTGAAAATTTAATATAAGTGATTATGCTGTTGTTTTTTTAAAATTCAGCAAGTCCGGTTTGTTTTGATTTTATTTTTAAGTTTTTTATAGTTGCCCATTCATGCCGCATGTAGTCTTGCACTATTTGGTCGTTGTGTCGCCTGCGTAGAAAGTCAATTGTTTTAGGGTCTGCTGAGTAGCCCGAGCCGAAATCTTCGCCAACTATTTTTTTAATGTGCTGAATTTCCTTGTCGCGTTCAACTTTGGCAATAATGCTTGCGGCGCTTGCGACGGGGTAGTTTACATCTGCTTTGTTTTCCGAAATCAATTCGGCTTTGCCGTGATAATACTGCCGTATTCGAGTTGCATACTTAGTTGGTTCTGGGTCTGGCGAGTCAATGTAGGCGCGGTAAAAACTTGTTTTTGTTTCAAGCTCATTCAACAATTCTCCAGCCACTTTTGCTTCTAGTTCGTTCAGCGAAATTTTTTTTTGCATCGCAATTGTGAGCTCAATTGCAGTTATGTGCCGTACTACGTAAGTGCCTTTTGATAATTTGTTATAAAGTTGCTCGCGTGTTGATGGGGAGAGCATTTTAGAGTCTTTGACTCCAGATTTTTTCAATTCTTGTGAATCATCTTCGGCTATGGAATAAGCGCATATGACTAATGGACCAATAGCTGGCCCCCTGCCCGCTTCGTCGATGCCGACAATTATTTTTTTCATTCTTGTGCCTCGGCTAATTCTCTAATTAGTGCATTAAATTTAGCTGCATGGATTTTTCTAAAGTGTTCAAGCGATTTTGCGGTAATTACCTCTTTTGTTAAATAGCTTAAACTAAGTTGGCCGTGTTGAACATCTTGTCTATCGTCAATTTTGCCGTCTTCCTTTGGCTTTCCCAGGAATTTATATTCCACTAATACTTCGCGTGGGTGTTGTGCTAAGCTTTCTTCATCATCTTCTACGGCGACCATAAATGTTTTGCTTAACGGCAAATTTTCAATTGCATGGTGAATACCCTCGGGTGCTTTTTTTTGTATAAAAACTACTAATCTGCCGGTATCAAAGCCAGATGGGTTTCCATGTAGGTTAACAACTGGCGCAGTGACTCGGTTTCTCTCCAATAAGTGAATTAAATCCTCATCAAAAGGAACGCCTCTTGCTTTTTGGTTAGCTATTCTTGACAATTTTCGAGGTGTTTTTTTGATTTGTTTTGCTATTTGTTTCATTTCATGCCAAAACCCATGGGGTGTCCAACTGGCAGGGATAAGTACAGTTACTGCGCCGTGTTTTTCCCATTCTTCGTGATGGCGAATTGCTATATTTCTACTTCCTTCGTTTAAGTGCCTGCCTGCAAGTATAACGACTCGCCTTTGATGTAGTGGGAGTGTTGAAATTCCTCTGACAAACTCCTCTTTAGTGCGCGGTGCAAGTAACATGTTTTTGGTTATCCTAGGTGTATTACACCAAATGGCTTTTTAGCCAATTCGTTGCTTATAGTTTAGTCAAAAATGGGGTTATAGTACAACCTGGCAGTATGTTAGGCTCCAGTCACATGGAGCGAAGAGGTTAAGCGAAAACTCGTTTATCCGATGATTATCTGTTTTGAAGAAACCTAAGGATCGGGGTTCAAAGAGCCTTTTCTTTTTTAAAAAAAGAAAAATCTCACGGAAAAGAAAAACCGTGAAACGCTGGAAAATCCCCGTGACCCCATTTTTACTCCTTCTGTAGCTTTTTGTTCCATTTTACTTCGGGGCTTTTAAATCCCCAACCTTTAAATACTTGTCACTATCGAGTAGTAACGGGATGTTTATGAATAAGTTGATGTATTTTGCAGCAGGGGCTTTGCTTTTACTTGCCGCTGGTTTAGTTCGGGCAGATTTTGCTTCAGGAACCGGAACTGGCGTGAGTGTAAGTGTCTCTGTGTCAACTGGTTTTCCTACGGTTTATTCACATTATTGTTATTATGACGCTTATGGTTTCTATGTTTGCTCGCCGTATTCAGCTAGTTTTGGTGCATACTGTGATCCATTTGACCCATTTTATTCGCGCTACTGTTACCCATATGTAAGCACTTATTACCCGACTTATGTAGTTAATCCAGGTACGGTTGTTTATGCTGCGCCATCAACTGGATCAGCTTGCGTAGATGGAACTCCTTCTGGAATGTGTTCAAGCGACTATCCTAAATATTGTTTTAATGGGGCATTAATTGACAAAGCAACTATGTGTGGTTGTCCAGCTGGTCAAACTCAAGACCCAAATAACCGAAACCGCTGTATAGCTCAAACTTGTAGTGATGGCACTGCACTCAATGCTTGTTCTTCTTCAAGGCCACAGTTTTGTACTAGTGCTGGTAATTTAGTTGATCGGCCAACTCAATGTGGTTGTCCATCTGGAACCAAGCTCGAAGGCGGCGTGTGTGCTCCGCTTAACCCAATTTGTTTTGTTTCAAGCGTTACCCCCTCGCCTGTTCGTGCAGGTGAAAATGCAGCAGTTGCAGTTTCATATAGTGACGTGGAAAGCGCAAGTGGTTATGTAAGCTGTGGAAATGGCGAAGTAGCTTCACTTGCTTGTAGTGGTGGTTCAACTGGGACGTGTATCGCTTCATGTTCATA
>JAHFHC010000028.1 GCA_023247085.1 Microcaldota archaeon
ATACAAGCGCATTAAATGTTGCGCTATGCGATATAAGTGAATTGAATAATTATGGATCCTTTGCTTAACCTCGTACAACCTTTTCTGGTTCAGTTTGGCTACGTAGCGTTGTTTTTAATTGTATTCGCTGAATCTGGCTTGTTTTTTGGATTTTTCTTTCCAGGTGATTCACTTTTATTTACAGCTGGGATACTTGCATCTAGTGGAATTTTCAACATTTACGCGGTTTTGTTGGGAGTTGCGGTTTTTGCTATTCTTGGTGACCAAGTTGGCTACTGGACTGGGAAGCGATTTGGTAGAAAATTGTTCAATAAACCAGGCAACTTATTTTTTGACCCGAAGCACATTCAACGTTCGGAGGAGTTCTACAAAAAGCACGGTAAGAAAATGATTATACTAGCTAGGTTTGTGCCAGCAGTGCGTACATTTGCACCGATTGTTGCCGGGATTGGTGCAATGGATTACAAAACTTTTTTGGTTTACAACGTTGTTGGCGGGGGATTGTGGACGTTGTTGTTTGTTGGCGCAGGTTACTTGCTTGGAAATGCGTTGCCGAATGCTGGCGAATACTTGACGCTAGTTATACTCGCTATTATAGTTGTGTCACTTGTGCCAGTAGTGATTGAAATGCGAAGGCATTGGAAGAAAAATAAATAGTTTGGAATAATTTGCTAACCGGTTTTTTCTGGTTTTGCAATTTGTTTTTGTTTAGTTTCTTCTTTTGCGTGTGTTTGAACGTGTGCTTCTGCTTTTCCACCTGCTTTTTCAATTGCAGCTTTGGCTCCTTTTGTGAATGCAAATGCAGTGACGTTTACTTTTGCAATTAATGGAGTGGAACCAATTACTTTTGCACTTGGGAATGAGAAGTTAGTGTCTTTTGATTTGTTGTTTTCAATTAACACGTTGATTTGTTCTAGTGTAACTGTTTTTATTCGCTTTTGTTGGGATATAAATCCAGTGTGTTTTCTGCGCAGGGCATCTAGCTCATATTTGACTGTACGCATCCATTTGTGCTTGTGAAAACCAGCTCGGCCGCGGCCTCCTTTGCTTCCTTTACCTCGGCGGTTTTTAGTGTTTCCACCACCGAATGTGCGGTTGCCTGCATATTTGCGTGTTTTGCTTTTTAGTCTGCGTGTCATTTTAAAGCATCCTCGTTAGTAGTTTTTCAAGTGAAGCAGCGTCGCGTTTGCCTAGTTCTCCTTTTGGAAATGGCAATTTAGTTGACTTTTTGAACCCTCCGATTGGCGGGTGTAAGCGGAATAGTTTAATTGGCCGTTCGCCTTTTGCAAAACCATCTACAACTGCTGCTACTTTGGTTTTCTCAACTTCTCCGCGTTTTTCAACTAATTTAGTAAGTAGTTCAATGCCGATTGGACCCCAGGTTATGAAGTCCTTGCATTTTTGAATCATTGCCATGTTTGGTTTTGGAAATACAGCTGCGTGTAACTTACGGGTTAGATGCATGTGTTTGGCTATTGTTTCTTCTACTTCGTAGCGGGTTTCTTTTGACCCTCGAATTCGAATAATTACAATTAATTCTTGTTTTTGAATTGGTTCTGACATTTTGTTTTTATTCACCGGATTTAGTAGCGTTTCCTTTTTTCAATTTGTTAAGCGAATCAAATGCAGCGATTACTGCGAGTGCGTTGTTTAAGGAGTTTCTTGTTCGGCCGGATGTAAATGACCATACATCTTTGAGCCCTGCGAGTTCAAGTACTTTGCGTGCGGTTCTGCCTGCAACTATCCCGACTCCTTTTGGCGCTGGTTTTAATGTAATGCGAGTACTACTTGCTTTTCCATGAATTTCTCGTGGTATTGAGTGGGTTCCGCCGCATGCGCATTCCCATGAACCACAACCGAATTTTACTAGTATAAGGTTTTTCTTTGCGTCGCTTATTGCCTCTGCAATTGCGTCTCGGGTTTCAGCTGCTTTGCCAATTCCTACGCCGATTATTCCTGCTTTGTTTCCAACCAGTACAACTGCGC
This sequence comes from Microcaldota archaeon, assembly GCA_023247085.1. Classification (GTDB taxonomy): domain Archaea; phylum Micrarchaeota; class Micrarchaeia; order Norongarragalinales; family UBA8480; genus JAHFHC01. Next base: position 1,987 of record JAHFHC010000028.1, read on the forward strand.
GCATGGCCATTTTTCTGCCGTAGGCAGTCATACGTTGAGTGCTTTTTATTTGTAGCACTTCGTCTTTTAAGTCAGGTAGAAGCGTGTCTATGATTTCTGATTCTAGGATTTTTTTGCCGCTTTTGAAAACTTGTTCTAGGGAAGTGTATTCGCCGCTGGCTACTTTTCGCCCTAATTCAGTTTTTGGAGTCCATTGAACGGATTGCGTTTCTTGTTGTTGATACATCATTACACCTTTTGCTCCTTGATTTTAGAAACTAGTGAAGTTACATCTACTTTTAAGTGTTTTCCAGTTAATCGATCTTTAGAAGGTAATTTTTCTTCGCCTACATTTATGTCTAGTCCGCCGTCAACTGCACCTTTGACAACTGCAAATAGTATGTTTCCTTTTGAAGCAGTATATAGCCCAAAATCTGCAATGCATTTTTTGGCGCCTTTGGCAATGCCACGTTTAGCAACTAGCAAGCCAAGTAAGTAAGCAGAGGGAACGTTTCGTTTTCCCTTGAAGCCAAGTTTCTCTAAGTCACGCGTGGATGCATGGGCTAGGGTGACGTCTCCTTTTGGATCAAATTGCACGATGTGTGCAGTGATTGCTGAGTTTGACTTGCGTATAACTAAGCGAAGTAAACCGCTTTTGAGTAACGCGATTCGTTTAACGTAGTCGGTTCTGCCTTCTTTCCTTCGGCGATAGTGAACTGTAAATAGTGGCCCATTTGCTTTTGTCATTTAAACACCATTGGTTGATAACGTTAGTTGATTGTCTTTTACGTAAGCTGATAAAGCGTGTTTGGTTTTGAATGCGTTGCCTTTAGTCATCTTGTATAGTTTTCTAAATGCACCTGGTTTAAGCGTTGGTTTAATTGCAGCTAAGAGTTTGCGCTGGCTGCGTAGCTTGATGATCCACTTTGTTTTGTCTGACATTCCAGTGCCTTTCTTGCTTCCACTTCCTCGACGCCTACCTGCGTGTCTACGCGCTTGTTTGTGGCGCGCTGCTGCACGTGAAGGAGCCTTAGCGGCTGTGATCATAATTGCTTTTTCTTTAACTAGTAAACGCACATCGTCAGCAGTAAGTGCTTCACTAGCTCGTTTTGCATCTAGGATCTTGACTCGAGTTTCGCCTACGTTGTAAACGCGAGAGCATATTCTTCTGACAGTTGCTATTGACACTTTTTTTAATTCACCGTTTTGATCTTCTTTTCTTTTGCAATTTTTACTAGCTCTGTTTTTTTCTTTTTTCCAAGTGTAGCAGAAAATTTAACGCATTGTTTTGCAGGGTTAACCAATGCAAGCTGGTGTGCGTTTGATACGAGCACTTCTTTTAATCCAGTTGGATGAAAGTCGCGTTCAACTCGGGGTGCACGGTAGCCAATTCCCGGGATTGCACCATATGCTTTTAGTTTTTGGCGCTGCTTGCTGTCAATCCCGCGTGGCGCACGCCATTTGTTTTTCACTCTTTTCATTGAGTGTACGTTCATTCGTTGGAAAGTTGGTAGTTTTGCTCTCATTGTTTTTCATCACTGAATTATCGGGTAGATTCCATCTTGGAATACTCTCCTGTCTTTTTTTCTTATGTGCGTTGCAGTGGTTAAATTGTTAGCAGTTTGTCCTACTGAATATTTGTCGCTTCCGGTTACGGTTATGTCTTGGCCTTTTACTTCAACTTTAGTGTCATCGCCTACAATGACTGCCTTGCGTGGAAGTTTTTCTCCAAGGAAATTCTTGATTATGACTTCTTTGCCTTTTGCTTCAATTGAAACTGGAAAGTGTGCGTACACTACTTGTAATTGTTTGACGAAGTTATTTGCTGCGCCCTTAAACGCATTTTTAACATGCGCCATTATTGAACGCATTGTCGCGGTTTTGCGTTTGGTTGCTTTTCCAACTGTTGAAAATTCTAATTCTTCGCCTTTTACTTTGACGTTTGTTAATTTGCTATTGTAGGAAACGAAAAACTTTTTTGCCCCAAGGGAAATCACTATTTGATTTAGTTTTACTTCCACTGTTGCGTTTTTTTCGATTGCGAGGTTTTCCATTTTTGTTTATTCACTTAATTTTTTTAATATACAAATGCGAGGAGGGTTCCACCAATTTTCTTAGCTTTTGCTTGCACGTGCGTAAGTATTCCATTTGGTGTTGATACAATTATCATTCCAACGGATTTAGATGGAAGTAAACGGGTTTCATATTTTTCCCAGTCTGCGTTTTTAACGAAGAAACGTGGTTTTACTGCGCCGCAATTGTTAACCATTCCATTGAGGGTTACTTTTATCCTGCGGTCTGTTTTTTCAACGTTTTCAATCCACTTGTTTTCTTTGAGTGCTGAAAGTACTGCATTGATTAGCTTAGAGCTAGGCACTTCGCATGTGCGTTGTCCTTTTCTTTCTGCTACTTTAATTGCATTTAATGCATTTGCTAGTAAATCTACCATAAATTATTTCACGAATATTTTTTGAACCCAATTTCTACTGCTCGTTCTCTGAAGCAACGCCTGCATACGTATAGGCCGTATTTGCGGATTAAGCCGCGTGCGGATGAGCAGAATTGGCATTTGCGTTTGCTTCTTTTCTTGAACTTTGTTTCTAATTTTTGCATAGTGTTTATTGGGCCACCTCTTCTTCTTTGAGTGTTGCGCCGATTGTCTTTAAGTATTCAATGGCTTCTTGTTTGGATACGCGTTGTATTTTTGGAACACGAGTTTGTTCAACGCGCCTGCGTTGTATTCGTATACCTGGTTTGGAAAGCGTTACGCAGACATCGAAGCCCATCATTCCGATTTTAGGATCGTATTTGATTCCAGGTACGTCAATGTATTCTTTCACTCCAAATGAAACGTTTCCAGTTGAGTCAAAGCTGCGTTGTGATAACGAATTGTCAATTGCTTCTAGGCAACGTTTAAGCACGTCAAGTGCTCTTGCTTTGCGCAGTGTAACTTTGGTTCCAATGTCGTCGCCTTTTCTTATTTTGAATGTTGGATTTCGAGTGTGTGCTTTAGTTACAACTGCTTTTGATCCGCTTAGTTTTTCAAGTAGCGCCTTGGCATTTTCTAGCCTTTCGCCTGGTGCGCCGGTTCCTATATTCAGGGTTACTTTGTCAATTCTTATGCTTGTCATATTGGTTTTCATGCCTTGAAGTGTTTGTCAACGACTAATATGTAGTCTTTTAATGTGATTGCTTCTTTTCCAGATGAAGTTGTTATTTTTGCGTTTGAAGGAGTTATGCCTGGGAATACGTGTATTTCTACTAGTGAACCGATTTCGCCGGCGTGTCTTCCTCGGAATACGTAACAAGTTGAGCCTTTTTCGAGTTTGTAGTGTTCAAGCACTTTAGCGCTTGGGATTTCTAATTTCAACGTGTCTCCAGTTGAATATGGTTTTCCATCTTTTACAATTAAGCTTCTGCCATCATGGAGTGTGAGTTGTACTTTGCCATTTTTAGTAACGTGTTTGCCAGTTACTTTGCATAGTTTGTAAGTATTTAGAGTTGTTTTAACTGGCAGTAATTTGCCTTTTTTGTTTATGATTACAAATGAGTCTCCACCTTGAATGGTTACGATATCCATTAAGCCAATTGAGAAACCCGGGTTTGTAATTATTCTTCCATCTATTGTTATTTTGCCCGCGTTGAGTACTTTTTTAGCTTCACGAGTTGTTGAAACTACTTTCAGCATGTCACGTAATAGCACAACTAGGGGGATTGAAAATGTTTTTGAGTGGCTGCCGGCAATAGTGGTTTTTACCCAGCGGTTTTCTTTTCTAAGTAATTGTAATGCTTTAGGCGCAGCTAGTCGTTTTGTGTGTCTTTTTTTACCATGTGTGGCCATTTTTGTTGTTATTCACTTTTTAATTTATTTTACTTCATTTTATTTTCTTTCAACTAATTGTGTTGCAACTACTTTGCTTGCGGGTAAACTTACTGGAATTTCTTTTCCGCCTAATTTCTTTATAACTGCTCCTTCAACGTTGATTGTTCCCCGACCAGTGCCGAGTACTTTGCCAGATAACCCGCGGAATTTACCTTTGAGTATCTTAACTGTGTCGCCTTTGCGTACACGGATTGAACGCTTTTTCAATTTGAGGCGAAGTTCTTTTGATAAGTGTACATTGAGAAAATTAGCAGCTAAATGCAACGGCGCATTGTAGCGGAATTTTCTTTGTTTTCTTGGTTGTTGTGAACGGGTTTTAGCCATTTGTACTATCACTATTTTTTTAACATGATTTTTAACATAACTTAAAGTGCTTTTACACTACTGAAGGCGCGATTGAGATTACTTTTGGAAAGCGATCTGCAAGTTCTCTGCTTATGCAACCTTTGATTTCAGTTCCCCTTGGGAGGTTTTGGTCGTCTATTAAGACGCATGCATTATCTTCAAATTTTATGCGCATTTTTCCTCTGCGGAATTCTTTTTTTTGGCGCGTAATTACGGCTAATTCTTTTTTGCCAACCATTTCTGATTTGCCTTTTTTTATTGAAACACGCACTACGTCGCCGATTCCTGCTGACGGGACTTTTCTTAATCTGGCTTTTGCGCCAATTACTCCAATTATTTGCACTATTTTAGCTCCGCTGTTGTCGTCACAGACGAGCCTTGAATTTATCATAAGTGTTTTGGTTATTCTAGCCGGTATTGCTTGCATTTGAAATCACTTTGGTTATTACATGTGCTTTGGTCTTGCTAAGTTTCCTGCATTCAGATACTTCTACGGTGTCTCCTTCTTTTACAGTTATGCAGCTTGGAACGTGGCAGTGTATTTTACTTCTTCGTTTTTCTAATCGTTCGTATTTGCGTACTTTTCGTGTGTAGTCAATTGCTACTACTGCGCTTTTCTTTTCTTTTGCACTGATTACAATTCCCGAGAACGTGGAACCGCGTAGGCTAAGTGTGCCATGCGTTTGGCATTTGTCGTCATTGCATTGAGTCATTTTTTTATGTAAGCCTCATTTTATTGATAGGATTTTTTTCGTCCTGTCTTCTGGTTTACCAATTGTAGAACGCCCGTCAACTTGTACGTCATTGATGAGAAAAACGCTGCTGGATTTTGGAATTCGCTTTTGGCCAGTCGGCGTTCTTACTACGAAAGTATTCGTAGTTTCGTCTATTATTTCACCTTGTACTTTGAGCAGATCTTTGCAGGTGCTTTTGACCACCTTTAATTGTTTTCCAATTAATTCGCCTTGTAAAAGGCGTTTGATCGGTTCCTGCTTTTGATTGCTTGATAAAGCCAAGATGTTGATTTTGTATAAACCCCGCTTTTAAAACGGGAGATGCGAATGTTATGTTTAAACTGATTCAGCGTTCTCGAGTTATTGTGATTGTCTCTTCAGGGTATCCGAGCAAAATGAGGAGTTCCTTTGTTTTGCCAACGTGGTCGCCTTGGAGAACTATTAAACCATCTTTTGAACTTCCACCACATGCGAGTTTATGTTTTAAACTCTTTGCAGTTTCTCGCAGTGCTTCTCCGGAAAGCCCTTCTACGATTGTTACAAGTCGGTTGAATCGCTTTTTGGTTGAATATATTTTTATTGATTGCGTGGTTTGTTTCGCAATCGACTGGCAGGCGCATATATCTAATGGCAAGCCACATTTTGGACAGATCTCTGACATGAAATTTTTTTTTAAACCTCTATTTGTATAATGATACTTGGAAAAATGATTGCTTTTAAACCTTTGTTGCGGAATTTTGGTAGTTATAAATGCGACTTTTGAGTCTGCGTAGCTCTTTTTTCTTTGCAGTGTTTTTGTCGCGCACAGCATGTGTTCTTTTTAGTTCAGATTCTGTTTCAGCTAGTTTTGCAGCTAGTTCTGTTTTTGACATTGTTTTGAGTTGTTTTTTTCTAATGATTGCCATTTGATTTGTTTTCAGCTCGTGGTTGTTTGAGGAACTGGAGTTGCAGAAGCAACTGGTGCGTCTACTGCAGTTGTGCTAGCTTGGTCTTCTGAAGGTACTGCTTCGGGTTTAGCAGGTGTTTCTGTTGCGGTTACTGTTTCTGTTTTGGTTTCAGTTTTTGCCTCTTTTGGTTTAGCTGGTTTTTTGCGTGCGACGCGTTTCTTTGCAGCTGGCTTTGCCTCTTCTATTGCTTGTTTTTCTGTTTCTTCAGCAAGTGGTTCCGTGGGAATAACTAATTTTGAAACGTCTACGTTGTCTGCAAACATTGTGCCTGGTGGAGCGATTTTAACTGTGATTCCAACTGCACCTGCTTTTAAGTATGATGTGAATTTGCCAACTCCCATTTTCTTTGATTCTTCGCCTGATTTTTTCAAGAATCCTGCACGTATAGTTGTTGACTTGGCTTTTCCACCTTTTCCAACTAGTTTGCCTGCTGCGCGGATTTCTGCGCCAATTGCGCCTGCTGACATTATTTCGCGTAATGCAAAGCGCATTGCGGTTTTAGCGTTGCCTTTTGTTTCAAGTTGCCTGCCAATTTTCTCAGCCATTAGTTTGGCGTCAAGTGAAGGTTGCGCTACTTCTATAACTTCAATTTGTGGGTTTTCGACACCGTAATTTTTTTGTAAACTATCTGAAATGTCTTTTATTGTTTGGCCTTTTTTACCAACTACGAGGCCAGGGCGGCGTACGGTTATTGCGATTCTGGTTGCGATTGGGGTTTTTTGAATATCAATTGAAGATACGCCAGCATTAACGAGTTCTCTTTGTAAAAATTCTTTGATGCTGAAATCAACGATTGCTTTTTGAATAAATTTTTTCTCACTGGCCATTTGCTTTTACCTCTACGTGTTTTTTCTCTTGGTGGGTTTCGGTGGATTTAAGTGCGTTTTCTTTTTTTTCATGCGCGTGTGTTTTTTCAGTTGAATGAACATGCGCTGGTTTAACAGGTTCTTTTACTGCGTGTGCAGTGTTTTTAGTGGAAGCGGATTTTATTTTTTCTTTTGCTGATTGAACTGGCGCTGCTTTTGTTTTAGTGTGCTTTTCTGCAAGTGTAATTTCTACCCAGCAAGTTACGTATTTGCTTGCAACGGATTGCTTGCCGTATCCTAGGATGACTCCGCTTGCCCAATATTTTCTGTAGCGCATTAGTGCGTTTTGCTTGTGTGCTGATGCGGCTTTTATGTAAAGTGAATTTTTGTCGAGTCCTTTATTTCCTGCATTTGCAACGGCGTTGCGTAGCAAAGCAAGTGTCAGTTTTGCCTCTTTTTTTGGATAGCGACCTTTTTTGCCGCCGAGTTCACTTCGGT
>JAHFHC010000029.1:0-7484 GCA_023247085.1 Microcaldota archaeon
GGGTGATTTTCTACAAGTACTTCAGCAACTGCGCTTCCCAGCCCGCCGTTTATTTGATGCTCTTCAACTGTAACAACTGCCCCGCACTTCTTTGCTACTTCTATGATTGTTTTTACATCAATTGGCTTAATTGTATGGCAATTTACAACCGCGGCGCTTATTCCTAGTTTTTCCAGTTCTTTTGCAGCAACGAGTGACTCGTAAACCATTGCGCCAGTTGCTATTAACGCCACGTCGTCTCCATCTGCATATACGTCTGCTTTTCCAATTTCAAAAGGGGTTTTTTCACAAGTTATTGTTGGTACTTTTTCTCGGCCAAAGCGTAAATAATGCGGGCCAGTCGCTTGTCCAGCTGCAATTGTTGCCTTTTTGCCTTGAATCCAATCGCAGGGTACTATTACGGTTAAGTTTGGTAAACAGCGCGTAATGCTTATGTCTTCCAGTGCTTGGTGCGTTGCCCCATCTGGTCCAACTGATATTCCGGCATGCATCCCTCCAATTTTTACGTTGGCTTTTGTGTAGCACACGCTTACGCGCAGCTGGTCCCAGTTCCTGCCAGGTGAAAACACGGCATATGAATTTACAAAAGGTACTTTGCCGCTTAAAGCCATTCCTGCAGCTATTCCCATCATGTTCTGTTCAGCTACGCCAACTTCGACGAATCGCTCTGGATACTTTTCTTTAAACCAGTTACTGCGCGTTGATTCCGTTAGATCCGCGCATAGTACGGCAACGTCTTTGTTTTTTTCGCCTAGTTCAACTAACCCTTTGCCGTATCCGTCGCGTGTTGGCACTTTGTCAGCGTCGCCGAACAATTTTGAGTTGAGTTTTATTTTTTGATTGAGTTTCATATTATTTCGCTTTTACTCCTGTTGAATTTCTTTTTTTTCAGCTTCTAATTCTATAAGCGCAACTTGTGCTTGTTCAACTGTAGGCGGTTTGCCATGCCACTGGTAGTCATTTTCCATAAATGAAACTCCTTTACCTGGAATAGTGTGGGCAATGATAACTGTTGGCATATTGTGAATTGTTTTTGTCTCTTCAAATGCATCAATTATGTGCTTGAGGTTGTGCCCGTCAACTTCAATAACGTGCCACTTAAACGCGCGGTACTTATCTGCAAGCGGCTCAAGCGACATGATGTTTTCCGTATCGCCATCTATTTGAATATTATTTCTATCAACTACAAAACATAAATTATCTAAATGGTTGTTTCCGGCAAACATCATTGCTTCCATAAACTGGCCTTCTTCATGTTCACCATCACTAGTAAGGCAATAAACGCGATTCTTTGTTTTATTCATTTTTGCTGCAAGCGCCATTCCAATAGCAATTGAAGCGCCTTGCGCAAGTGGGCCACCGCTATTTTCTATTCCAGCTGGCTCCCAATAATGTGGGTGCCCTTGTAAACGCGAACCTAATTTGCGCAGTGTTTTCAATTCTTCAATTGGAAAGTAACCCGCTTGTGCAAGCGTAGCGTACCAAACTGGACAAATGTGACCATTTGACAACACGACCTTATCTCGCTCCGACCACTCAGGTTTATTCGGGTCATGCTTTAATATGTTGAAATAAAGCGCAGTAAAAACATCTGCCATCCCAAGCGGGCCAGCACTATGGCCACTTTTAGCTTCAACTAGCGATTTAATGACATTTTGACGAATAGAATTAGCAACTAATTTCAACTGTTTTTCGCTAGTTATTTTCTTAAATTGCATATAACGACTTACGATTTCGCTTAATTTAAAGTTGGCGTTCAAAAGAAACAGTTACCATTTTTTCAATTTGTCAAGAAAAGCAGTTTTAGGCATTTCTGTAAATTGCCCTTGTTCATAACGCGCAATTGCCGTTTCCGTTCGCTTTGCAAAAAGTAACAGATTCAAAAGTGGGTCTCCCTTGAAAACCGCTGTACCGCACACTGCTTCGCTTGCCCCGGCTTTTTCAATCCTGCTAAGGTTCTTAACATCGACGCCGCCATCAATTGAAATAGTCATTAGCGGAAAACGCTTACGTAACTGCTTTACTTTTGTTAATGTAGCTGGAATTAATTTTTGTCCGCCTTTACCTGGGTGGACGGACATTATCAATGCGCTTCTTAAGTTGCCTTTAAGCTTCGAAATTCGTGTTTCGGGGTTAAGCGCTGGCCCGAACTCCACTTTTTTATGTTTTTTCAAGCCAACGTTCAAGTTTTTTTCATTGTCAATTGACTCAACGTGAACCCAAATTCGATTTGCACCTGCTTTTGCAAACTCATTGAAATACTCAGAAGGAAAATGCACCATTAAGTGAACTTCAATGAAAAGCTTTGGAAAAGCCTTGCGTAATTTTGTAACGAGTTCAGCATTAAGCCAATCTAACGTGTAATTTTCAACAAACTCGCCATCCATCACGTCTACGTGAACCGCGCTGATTAAACCCCGCTTAACCAATGGAGCCAATTGTTTTTTCATTTGCGTAAAGCTATGTTGAGCAGCTAAAAGTGAAGGTACCAGTTTCATTTGATCACATATTATTCTAAGTGGATAGAGCTAATCTCCTTAGGTCAATTCCGATATTTATTCGATTGAAGTTAATTGTTGGAATTGTCAACTTTCGTGTTTTTCTTTCTTTTGACAATTTTACCAATCCAATTGAAGCTAAGTAGTCTAAATCCTTTACTACGTTTCTTCTATCTCTTGAAAGCATTTTTGCCAGTTCATAAACGCTTTGAGGGTGTCTTTCTTCTATAGTGGCAAGTAGTTTTAGCCGTTCTGGTGAGAGTATTTTTCGAGCCATATCAAGGCTAGGCACTACTATTTTATTTGTTTTTCTGATTTCTTCTCCTTTTTTCATCTTGGTGACAATATCATCAATTTCTATCCCAACTTCTTTCAACGACTTTACCTCAACTTCAATTGACATTGTTTTTAACATTTTATTTCTCCCCCTTACTTTTTTCTATGAGCTGTTTTAAATCCTGCAGTGCATTTTCAAAAGAGCTAAATGCATAAGGCTTTTTTTGTTTCAAAAAATGTAAGTGGTGGCCTTCTCTTTTTTTATTGTCTATTCTTATTTTATCCATCCATTTGTTATTAACTAATTCGCGGTAGTTAATCGAATATTTTACGCCTTCCGGATAATTTTTGTCAATTGGTACTTTCCAAAGGTTTAAATCTATTCGTTCAGTTTCTGACTCGATAATTGTTCTTTTTATGATTAATTCAACCAATAAAAACTACCAATATGTGTAGCGCTAGTACACATATAAGCTTTTTGGTAGTTACAAGATTTTCACTTCGCCAGTGTCTCCATTTACTTCCACCATGTCCCCGTCGTTTAAAACATTAGTAGCATTTTTTGTTCCTACAACACAAGGCTTTTTCATTTCGCGTGCAATAATTGCCGCGTGTGAAGTTAGCCCACCTTCGTCTGTTATAATTCCGCTTGCCATGTTCATTGCATTAATGTAGTTTGGGCTAGTAGTAATTGCGACAAGGATTTCTCCTTTTTGTACTCGGTGCAAATGAGCTGCAACTTTTATTTTTCTAACTTTTCCGCGCGTAATTCCTTTGCTTGCCGCTATTCCTTTTAAGAGACTTGGGCCAATAGTTGCTTCAGTTGCTTTTATTAACATTGAAGCAGCTTTAGCGTCTGCTTCTTTTCCAGTTATGCAAGTCGCTTTGCCCGCTTTTTTATAAAGTAAATAGTTGCCGTTAATTCTATTTGCTACTTGTTCAGTGTTTACTTTTCCAGTTTTTAATCCATCTAATATTTCTTCTCGCAACAAGCTGTAAGTTTGAGAATATGCTATTCCTAATTCACGCGAAATCTCTTGGTAAAGTGTTCTAGCATAGTAAGTGCCTTTACGTCGGTATTCGTCGCGTAAATCCTTGACATAGAAATACATCTGCGATAAATCTACAAAGTCCGATTCTGCTTGTGTTAGTTTTAGGGTTTTTGTAATATCAAGATGTTTGTGAATTTTTTCAATGGGCATGGTGGTGTCGATAATTTGTTTTGCTTCTTGGATTGTCAAAGGATTGTATTTCAAGTCAAGACACGGAAACCATTCGTATTTACTCCGGAATTCTTCTAATGCAGATTCACTGTAGTTCCGTTTCAGTTCAACTGCGTCTATTCCGATTTGAACCGTTGCCGCTACTTTACTTGGCCTAAGGCAACGGGATAACACCTGCGCAAGTGAACTGCTTGGCTTCACCTCGCCGTACTTCCGTTCAATGAACTCGCCAAGTTTATCTGCAAATAAATCGTTTAGCTCAAAAGTGAGCCAAAGTTCGGAGGTGTATTTAGTCCAGGTGCTTATGTATTCTTCGTATAAGCTAGTTAAGTTTTCACTTTTAGCTTTTTTATGCACTTTTTTTGCGGTTTCAACATATTTTTTTCCAAACGTTATAAATTCATCAAGAAATCTACGTGAGTTGTGTTCTTCTAAGAAGTATTCAAGTAGTATTTTTTGATGTTTTGCAAATTCATTAGTTTCTGCGTAGGCTCCGCCGTTTCGTTTATCGTACTTATAAACAACTAAATCTTCAACTGGATAACGCGCATATTTTGAAGATTCTAAACTAATCATGTGCAGTACATTTTCCCAGTATTGGACTGTGTACTCTCGCTCGAATAATTTCTTCCAAGTATTCATAATAGTAGTAAAAAACAACAGAAAGAAAAAGCTTGCCCTAAATGAATTTTGCTATTTTTTTGTAGCTACTTCGTGTATGCGCGTATTTGCTTGTTTTTGTTTTTACTTTTGTAGTCGTTGTGGCACTTCTTGTTTTCCCACTAGGTCTTCAAAGCTTTCAGCTTCTCGAACTAGTTCGCTTTCTCCATTGTGTACAAGCACTTCTGCTGAAAGCGGGCGAGAATTATAATGTGAAGACATGGTGAACCCATATGCGCCGGCGTTTAACACCGCGAGCACATCTCCTTCAGCTACTTTTGGCATTGCTCTATCGCGGCAAAGGTGGTCAGTATTTTCACATGCTTGGCCAGTAACTGTAACTATTTCGTGTTGTTTTTCGTTTAGTTTATTTGCAACTAGTATCTCGTGGTATGAATTATAAAGCGCGGGCCGTAATAGCGTGTTCATTCCTGCATCTACACCGACCATTTTTTTTGTGCCAGTATTTTTTACGTGGTGTACTCTAGTTAAAAGTACTCCAGCATCGCATACGATGTATCTGCCTGGTTCAATTAACAATCGTGGCTTACTGCCAGTATCAGTAATTTTTTCTTTAAATTTGTCAGTAACCATTTTTGCAACTGCTTCGATATCTAGATTTTTTTCGTTTGGTTTATACGGTACACCAAACCCGCCGCCAATGTTGATAAATGAAAATTCAATTCCAACTTTTTGTCTTATCGTGCTAGCAGTGTTGAATAATATCTCAGCTACCTTTGGGAAATATTTTGCGTTGAGTATATTTGAACCCGTCATCATGTGAATGCCAAAATTGCGAAAGCCCAATTTCTTTGCCCGCTGGTACGCGTCAACTATTCGGTTTTCAAGTATGCCGAACTTCACATCTGGACCCGCGCAAACTAATTTCTCCATACCGCTGTCTCCCATTCCTGGGTTAAATCTAAAACAAAGCCCAGCGACACCTGCTGGATCGGCTACACTTGCTAGTTTGTCAACTAGAGATACATCATCTAAATTAATCGTTACGTTGTTTTCAGCTGCGTAGCGTAATTCGTCAAGTGTGTTGTAATTTCCAGTGTACAGTAAATCAGTTTTTTTGAATCCCGCTTTTAGCGCTAAGAATATCTCGCACGGTGCAGAACAATCTATGCCGCTTCCCTCTTGCCGTAAAATATTAAGCACGGCTAGGTTGCTGTTAGCTTTCATTGCATAGTATAGCTTAAAGTTTGCGTAGTGCTTTTGAAACGCTCCATTAAGACGCCGATAATTATCGCGTATACGCGTTTCACTCATTACGTACAGTGGGGTGCCGTATTGCTTTGCAAGCTGCATTGCACTGCAACCGTCGATAAATAACTCTCCGTTGCGGTTTTCTAAAGGCGGTTCAATTTTCCACATGTAAAATCACAATTTGCATAACGCGTATTATTTCTACTATTTTTTATAGTATAATTTATAGTAATAATGCGACGATACTTAAAAAACCGGTAATAAAAATGTGTTTTTCGTAGATTTTGTGTTCTCTTTTATTTTTCTAATGCGGCTATTTTAGCTATTCTGCGGGCGTGTCTTTCTTGGCCACTAAATTTAGTTGTTAAAAACGTGTTAACTATATTGACTGCGGTTTGCACTGGCATTGGTTTTAACAATTTGCGTGCACTTGGTTCTAGGAATTGCCCGCCAGATAAGCATAGTATATTTGCGTCATCGTGTTGACGGGTTAGGCATGCCACTTCTTCATTGAATGCAACTATGGCTCTGATGGATTTTATTTTATTTGCCGCAATGCACATTCCTTCAGCACTACCGCACACCAAAATTGCACGCGCGCTTTCTTTTGCAACTCGACTCGCTACTTTTTTCGCCACATCCGGATAATCGTCTCCTTCAGTGTAATCTGGCGTTAAGTCAATAAGTGAATATTTGTGGGATAAATTATGCAATAAGTGCTGCTTTAATGCATAACCTGCATGGTCGGCGCCAATGTAGATAGCTGAATTCATAATTATAACAATAATTAAATGGATTTCAGCTATTTAAAAGTAAGTTGTGCTTTTTGCTTAAACAAAGCTTGATTCATCCAGCGGTACTTTAAAGCTACTTAATTACCGTATTCTCGTTTTTCAAGTGCTTCGTCTTCAGTTAAGCCTTTTACTGGTTTAAACTTGCTTTTTTCAACTACTTTTTTTAATTCACCAAGCGCTTCTTTAGTAGCCAAGTTTAAATCCCATTCATTTTGATTAAAGTCCCTATCCAGTTCGCTTACTGTGTAAACCTTGCCTTGTACCGTAAGCTTAGCTTTTACTTGATAGCGTTTCTTTTTACCCTCTACACTTGATTTTATTTGCAAATGTAATTCATCTTCTTGCGTAAACTGAAACTCCCGTTCAAGCTTGCTAACAAACGCAATTCCTTCTTCTTCTAACGATTCTTTGAACATGTGTTCTTCTGACTTTAACCCACTAACTATTACTCTTACCATAACTAATCTCCTCTATGCACTGTCATTTTTTTATTTCGTTTTTTAGACATTTTTATCTCTATACCGTCAAAGTTTTTATATCTTAGCTGTAAAACTAGAATTACAATTAAAACTACCGCGGTTTAGCATAATGCTGTGTTAGTTTCTAAGATCCAAATAAGCCGAAAAGTGAACTCGCAGTTTCTATAACTATAAGTTGTACGATTGTAACTGGTGCAGTTGATTCATAACGCACCCGCCCCGTGTTGCGTGCGGCATTAAATGAAAGCGTTCCATTTTGTATTGATTGAATTGTAGCTGTGTCAGTGTAAACCTTTATACCTGGTTTCTCAACTAGCCCTTCGTGTATGTCAACTATCATTG
>JAHFHC010000029.1:7494-8895 GCA_023247085.1 Microcaldota archaeon
TTTTGAGTAATTACTCCGATCGTATATGGCTCAGGGTCAGCTAAGTATACATTTATGCGCTCGTTTCCTAACAAATAGCTTACAAACGGCGGTATGTGCACAACTCCATTGTTAACTTGCGTTTGTATTTGCACTAAGTCCAAGTGTTTAGCGCTGCTAGCATTAGCTAAAGGTACAGTAAGCAACAGCGTTAATGCGAGAATTACTGCATACAAATTGGATTTCATAGTAAGTGTTATCCTTCGCCTTTTTATAAACTTTTTGCTTAACTACTGCCTGTTTTTTCAAATATAGCCTTGCTTTGCTAGTAGTTCGGCTACCCAAATTGCCCCTGCTGCTGCGCCCATTTTAGTGTTATGAGATAATAACACGTATTTTAATCCTAGAATTGGATCTATGCGTAGTCGACCAACACAAGTTGTTAATCCGTTTCCTTCATCTCTATCTATTTTTGGTTGTGGTCGGGAAGGATCATCAAATACTTTGATTAATTGTTCGGGTGTTGAGTGCGTTTTTGTTTTTGTTTTAAAATTGCGGAGTACATCTACTGCTTGTTGTGGCGTTGGCGTTTTTTTGAATTTTGCAAATACGGTTTCAGTATGCCCTTCTAAAACTGCCACACGAGTGCATGTTGAAGAAACTTTTATTGGTTTCCCAAGTATTTTTTGAGTTTCGCGTTCAACTTTTTCTTCTTCGCCTGAAATGAACGGGATTACATTGTCAATTATATCTAGTGCGATTACGCCTGGCGACCTGCCTGCTCCTGAAATTGCTTGCATTGAAGTCATTATAACTTGTTCTAAACCAAATGCCTCGTCAAGTGGTTTCAAAGAAATTGCCAGTCCAGTTGTTGTGCAGTTTGGAATCGGTGCAATAAACCCATTCCATCCTCTGTTTTTGCGTTGTTGTTCGATAAGCACAGCATGTTCGGGGTTAACTTGTGGAATTATAAGTGGTACATCGGGTTCATAGCGAAATGCCGACGCTGTGCTGATAACCCCCGTATCTTTTGCAAGTTTTGGCTCTAGTAATATTGCAGCATCTGATTCAACGCACGAAAATACGACGTCAAATTCACTTGCTTTAAGCGAATTTCCATCAACAAGAGTCATGTTTTCAAATTGACTTGGCAATTCTCCTTCGGCATACCATTGCCGCACATTGTTGCGCGTTATTGCATCTAAATATTCTTTTCCGCTTGAACGTTCAGAAGCAGCGAGACCAGTGACTTCAAACAAAGGATGTTTTGCTAATATTGACATCGCTTGTTGCCCAACTATACCCGTTGCGCCTATAATTGCAGTGCGTAGTTTCATTGCATTTCACCTAATTCAATTTGTGTTTATATCTTTTAGTTTTTAAAAAATTCTTCGTGAATCGCTCTAATTGCGTTTTCGTAAT
>JAHFHC010000030.1 GCA_023247085.1 Microcaldota archaeon
TGGAATAGTACGTTTTGAACGCCTTGAAATTCTACTTGGAAGCAAAACCGGCACCTTAATTACCGCTGGAATCGGCCCAATTGTACTTGCCTCAATATTCTTACAACTAGCTGTTGGCTCCAAACTAATAAACTTAAATTTATCAAACCCCGAAGACCGCAGGTTATTCCAAGGGTTCCAAAAACTACTTGCAATTGCTTTAGCTGCACTTGAAGGAATAATATACGTACTAAGCGGCTACATCCCAGCTGCAGGTTCAATTGCAGGCTCAACTGCGATTCCGTTATTTGGTTCAATAATGATAACGCAAATGCTAGTCGCCTTACAATTAATGGTGGGGTCAATTCTACTGTTGTACCTCGATGAAGTAGTACAAAAGTACGGAATCGGAAGTGGAATTTCACTCTTCATCGCAGCAGGAGTTGCACAAGCGATTTTCATTGGCGCATTTAGCTTTGCATC
Organism: Microcaldota archaeon; assembly: GCA_023247085.1. Classification (GTDB taxonomy): domain Archaea; phylum Micrarchaeota; class Micrarchaeia; order Norongarragalinales; family UBA8480; genus JAHFHC01. Next base: position 463 of record JAHFHC010000030.1, read on the forward strand.
AACAGCAGGAATCCCAGCTGGTTTAATCCCTCAATTCCTCTTCTATTTATCACAAGCAGAAGTACAAACCGCAATCTGGACCCTACTGCCAATAATCTTCACTGTAATCATATTCTTCGCAGTTGTATACGTATCAGGAATGCGCATTGAACTTCCAATATCATATGGATTTGCCCGCGGGCTAGACGCGCGTTACCCGCTCAAATTCCTCTACGTTTCCAACATCCCAGTCATTCTAGCTGCTGCTGTATTGTTAAACCTGCAATTATTTGGCCTAGTTATTTCCAATGCTGGCTTTCCTTTACTAGGCCACTACCAGCAAAACCAACCAATTGACGGCCTAGCCTACTTCACAACCTCACTTCCATCTCCACTCCTAATAACAGGAGGTTACCCCGCTTACCTTAACTATATTTCATCGCCAGGAGAAATCCTGCACATAATCGTCTATGGCATATTGCTCATACTGCTTTGTATAATCTTCGGCTGGTTCTGGATTGAAAGCACAGGCATGTCCGCCAAAGACGTAGCTGGACAATTAAACCGCGCGCACTTACAAATCCCCGGCTTCAGGCAAGACCCGCGCGTAACTGAAAAAGTACTAGAACGCTATATTCCGGTAATAACGGTACTTGGCGCAGCATTCGTTGGCGTACTAGCTTGGTTTGCAGATATAACCGGCGCACTCGGAACCGGCACTGGAATTCTACTAGCAGTTGGAATAGTTTACCAATTCTACGAAGAACTAGCCAAACAACAAGTCTTTGAAGTATACCCGACACTAAAAAGAATTGTACAGAGATAACGCCCCATGATTGACAATCCCCCAATTATAATTGCCATTATCGCACTTGCCTTTTCTATTATTTCACTAATAGTAAACCACAAAATCGGCGGAAGAAAAAAAGTAAAACAATTACAAAAAGAAGTAAACGAATTCCAAAAAAACTTTGAAAAAGCTACAAAAGACAAAAACGAAAAAGAGCTACAGCACCTTAAACTAATTGAACCAGAAATAATGAAAAAAATGCAAGAAATGCTCTTGCTTCCATTAAAATCAATGGTGATAATACTAGTACTATTCTTTGGAGTAATGGCGGCAGTAACCCCCGCCTTTCACGCATTTGTCATTACTTTGCCATTCGACCTCCATTTATCAAGTCTACTAGCGCTTAAACTTACACAAACCGCCATGTACGGCCCAAGAGGATTCTTCATCCTTTGCACAATCGTGTTTAATTTATCTCTTGAACTGATCTATTCAAAATTCTTCGAAAAAAAAGAAGCAAAGCCCTAAAAACCACTTTTTACTTCCGTTATATAAACCTTAATGCAGCTAAAAAACTAAGTTGATTATTTATGCCATTTCCACGCCAGAGAAGCACTTCTCAAAAGAAAAAAACACACCGCACACCATCCGGTAGAGTTTCAACTCTATACTCACAAGGCAAAGGAAGCAAACACAGTTGTGCAATTTGCCACACTTTACTATCCGCGGTTATGGTTAGGTCAAAAGCATTAAAACGCGCAACTAAAACTCAACGCAGGCCAGAACGTAAATTCGGCGGAGTACTATGCGCTTCGTGCGTCGAAACTCTAATCAAAGAAAAAACCAGGCTCGAAACTGGTTCAATTTCACGCGAAGAAGTTTCACTAGCGCACCTAAAATACCTAGACCGACTCAAAGCATAAGAAAACTCACTCGTCGTCAAAAACACTCAAAAGCATCCTTGAGTAATATAGTATTATAGCCCCCAACTGGTTTAATCTTCCTATAACATGCGAATAGCTATTTCAGGTTTATCCGGCTGTGGAAACACAACAGCATGCGCAAACGTCAGCCAAGCGCTTAACCTAAAAAAAATAAACTACACGATGCGCGACATCTCCAACGAAACCAAAATCCCTTTAACTGAAATACAATTACTAGCCGAAAAATACGACGCAATTGACTGTGCTTTAGATTATAAATTACTCCAATTAGCACAACGTGAACAAAACTGCGTAATAGGAACCCGCCTCGCAGGCTGGCTCATCAATGCAGATTTAACCGTTTGGCTACACGCTTCCCTTGCAACACGAGCAAAACGAGTTGGAAAACGAGAAGAAAAGCCACTTAGTCGGTTAATGAAAGAAACTCGACTTCGAGACAAGCAGAACATTTTGCGCTACAAACACATTTACAACATAAACACATTAAACCACGATAATTTTGATCTCGTAGTAAACACCGAGCGTTTGTCTCCAGATCAAGTGGCTGCATTAATTGTTGCAGCAGCTAAACTAGCTGAAAAAAACTGGCAACGCGTCAAAAACCCGTTTCCAGAACAGATAAAAAGGATAATCGACCGTAACCTCAGTGAAGGAAACTTATTGAAAGTAAAAGATAAGCAAGTCGAACAGGTGATAAAAACATGTCTTCAATTCAAGTAGGTAGAAAATGCGTAAAAACAAAAGGCAGAAAAGCAGGCCAAACCGTCACAATTACAAAAGTAATTGACAATAACTTCGTAGAAGTAAATGACGCAAAAGGCAAAACTAAAAAATGCAACATAATGCACCTAGAGCCAATTTAACGAGAGTATAGTCCCTCGTACTTTTGGCTTCTTTTTCTCTTATGCACGTCTTATATCGCGAGGAAAGCAAAGTCGGCAAATCGCCTAGCGAACGCGGTATTGAAGAAGCGCTTGAATTTGGAGTTGTTTGTATTGACAAGCCACAAGGACCATCAAGCCACGAAGTAAGCGCTTTTGCGCGTAAAATTCTCAACATTGAAAAAACTGGCCACACTGGTACGCTGGATCCAAACGTATCTGGAGTTTTACCAGTGCTATTGAACCAAAGCTGTAAAGCATCACACTTTCTTGGCAACACAACAAAAGAATACGTGTGCGAAATGCAACTTTCAAAACCAGTTGAACAAAAAAAACTAAATTCGGTTTTCAACAGGTTCAAAGGAAAAATTTATCAAAAGCCTCCACTTGCAAGCGCAGTTGCAAAAAATCTCCGTATACGCGAAACTTACGAATTGCAAATCCTAGAAGTGACTGGCGCAAGAGTATTATTCCGAGTAGCTTCAGAAGCGGGTTTTTACGTACGCAATCTTGTTTTCGATATTGGAGAAGTGCTTGGCGTAAAAACAGAAATGGCGGAACTTAGGCGAACACGCGCAAGTGGCTTAACAGAAAAACAAGCAGTCACCTTGCAAGAGCTATCTGACTACTACTGGCTTTGGAGAGAAAAAGGACGAGATGATTTGAAAAAATTCATAATCCCAATTGAAAACTTTATTGGATTGAAAAAAGTTATTGTGAGCGACGACTGCCTCAAGCCAATCTCAACCGGCGCAGACCTCGCCATTCCGGGAATTTTGTCCCTTGACGAAAAAATACAAAAAGGCGAACACGTTGGAATCTACACTGGCAAAGGAGAACTCGTTGCAGTCGCAACTGCCTTAATGTCATCCGTAGAAATTAAAAACAACAAAAAAGGAATAGCGTTCGACATCGATAGGGTAGTGCATGGTTTCAACGAAAAAATGTTTCCGACAATAGCAAGTGAAAAGTCACTTGCAAAAGATTGGCTGGCTAAAGAGGATGAAAAAGCGTGGAAAAACCTGTAAAAGGCGAGACGGTGAAGTTTATAGGAAATACAAAGAACGTTTTATCAAGGGCATCCTTAAACAATCCTTGAAACCGCTGAAATAATTTGGTGATTTCTAGTTCTAGCATAGGCTTTTTAAAGCAGTTCATGCCAAATTAATTTCACTCTTGAAGCATGTTTTGCCGGGATGGCAGAGCGGTAATGCGCAGGCCTGGAACATTTTCCAGTAGAGGACCTAATTACAGTGACCGATTAATACGGTAGACTGCCCTGGCCTCAGAAAGCTTGTGCCCTAACGGGCTCCTGAGTTCGAAGAGAAACCCTTTTTTCTTTTACGAAAAGAAAAAAGTCTTTCAGCCCAAAAAAAGAAAAAGGGTAATTTAGTTTTTGTTTACAGCGCGGGCTGCAATAGGAAAAGGGGTTTTTAGGAATTCTCAGTCCCGGCGCTTTTATTGATAGTGTAATTCGGTGAAATAAATTTTTGGAAAAAGATAACAAATCAAAAGACTCTAAAGAAGCTAAACCTTCAAAAGACCATAATAAGGACAAGAAAAAACCAGGGGTTCCTGGCATGGCTAGCCAAAGCCAAACTGTTATTAAACGCAGAGTTCCAACTTCAAAAGATTTCCGTGGAGTAATCCGCATAGTTGGAAAAGACGTTGACGGACACCTTTACATTTCAGAAGCACTACGTCGAGTTAAAGGCATCGGCTATGCTTTGTCAAATGCTTTAACAACTGCAATTCAAATGCAACTTTCAATTAAACCAACCACTCTAGTTGGCGACTTAACAGAAGAACAAATGAATCAAGTTGAAGAATTAATGAAAAATCCAACTAAGTGCGGCGTACCATTATTCATGCTCAACAGACAAAAAGATTTTGACTCCGGTGAAGACAAGCACTTGCTTGGAACTGACTTAATTTTCCAAACAAAGCAAGATATTCAACGCGAAAAAGACACTCGCTCTTGGATAGGGTGGAGACATTCAATCGGACAAAAAGTCCGCGGTCAACACACTCGCACAACTGGCAGAACTGGAATGACTATGGGAGTAGTTAAAAAAGCACTTGCACCAGCAGCCAAGCCAGCAACCGCAGGAGAATCAAAAGACAAGAAGTAGTAATTTTACAAACTTAAGTGAACAAAAATGGGAAGCCCAAAAAAATTAAGAAAACAGTTTGAAGCACCTAAACGCCAGTGGGACGCTGCTAGAATTAAAGAAGAGCGCAAGCTTGTAGACGAATATGGGTTGAAAAACATGCGCGAATTATGGCGAATGAAAACCATACTAAGAAAAATTCGCCGAGAAGCAAGACGTTTACAATCCGGCAAAGGCAAAAACATCGAACAACGCACTCACTTACTACTTAACCGTGTTAAATCCTTCTTGCTTCCAGACCCAAAGTCGCTTGAAGATGTACTTGCACTTGACACGCATAGCATACTTGAACGAAGGCTACAAACCCGCGTACAAAGAATGCACTTGGCAGTAACTCCACTTCAAAGCAGACAATTCATCGCACATGGACACATCGCCGTTAAAGGCAACCGCGTAACCGCTCCCTCTTACTTAGTTAAATTCGGCGAAGAAAACGCAGTAACTTGGTACAATAAACCAGTAGAACTAAAACACGAACAGGTGAAGGCACTTGGCTGACATGAGAATGAGACGCACAGGCACAGTTGCACCAAAAGAAGGCAAATGGGGAGTAGCTCATATTTATTCGTCTAAAAACAATACTATAATCACTGTAACTGACATCAGTGGCGCAGAGACAATCGCAGTTGCAAGCGGTGGCATGATCGTTAAAAACGACCGAGAAGAAGGAGGGCCATATGCAGCAATGCAAGCCGCTTTTAAAGCAAGCGAAAAATCAAAAGAACGCGGAGTAGTTGGCGTAATCGTACGCGTACGCGCTCCAGGTGGCCATGGCTCTAAAACTCCCGGTGTAGGTGCACAAGCAGCAATTCGCGCATTGGCACGCTCTGGCCTTCGCATAAGCAAAATTGAAGACGTTACTCCAATTCCAACAGACACAACCAAGAGACCAGGCGGTAAACGCGGAAGAAGAGTCTAAGAAAATTCAAAAAAAAATATATAATGATAAAACAAAAAAGGATCTGACAAAATTCACAATGGCTGTTAAATTCGAAGAAATCAGAAAAACAAAAACCGGCGCGTATTACCACGTGACTGGCGCGTCAATTTCCCTACTTAACGCACTACGCAGAATAGTTAACAGTAGCTTGCCAACCTTTGCAATTGATGAAGTCACCTTCTTTGAAAACAGCTCTGCATTATTCAATGAATATATCGCCCACCGGCTAGCGCTCATTCCACTTACGCTTGACGAAAACGCTGCACCAGACTTACAAGTTACCTTTTCACTTGAAGCAACTGGACCAACCGTAGTTTATTCAAAAGACTTGAAGTCAACCGACGAAAAAATCGCACCAGCTTCCACTCGTATTCCAATAATCGTACTCAACGAAAACCAGTCAATTCGCCTTGAAGCAACCGCAACAATGGGAATTGCCCGACAACATGCAAAATTCCAAAACAGCCACGCTTCATACTCACATTACCCCAACGTAAAAATCAAAGGCTCCAAAACAGAAGCAATGAAAGTATTGCCAAAAGGAACAGTTGATGAAAACGGCAAATTACTTCACCCAGAAAACCTTGACATTGACATATTATCAGACAACGTTTCGATAACGCCAGTAGAAGGAGAATACATCCTCTACATAGAGAGTTATAACGGCGAAGCGCCTGAACACGTATTAAACCGAGCTGTTTCAATTCTCAAACAAAAAACTGACGAATTGAAAACAGAGCTCAAATAATGCAGGGGTAGCAAAGCCAGGTCAAAATAATATGCAGATGAGTTGCCTGTCCTCAAATAACCGGTTAACTGGTTAACAACAGAACAGCAGCGATTGCGTTTTTAGACTAAATGCGCAGGATTGAGGTTCCTGTCCCGTATGGGTTCGAGAGTTCAAAAACGACCTTTTCTTTTAGAAAAAGAAAACGTCGACGAAAAGAAAAAGATTTGAATCAATCTCTCCTCCTGCATTTACATGTTAAAATAGAAACAGAAAATAAATCAGACAGAAGCAAATGGTGAAACAAAAATGGTTCAACGTGGCCCAACAAACATAACCTTGGCCAAATTAATATCAGGTTTAGAACAAGCAGCTAAGAAAAACAAAGCTCCAATTTGGAAACGCGCAGCTGAACTACTCTCCAGGCCAACACGCAAACGCGTAGAAGTAAACCTCGTCAAGTTAGGTAAATTAAGCGGGCAAGTGCTTGTTCCCGGCAAAGTACTGTCAGTTGGAGTTGGCTCAAAAGCAACAATCGCAGCATTTTCATTCTCGTCAAAAGCAAGAGAAAAAATCGCTAAAACTGGGGGAAAAACAATTTCAATCAAACAACTCATTGAAATGAACCCAACTGGCAAAAACGTCAAAATAATTATTTAAGAGACAAAACAAAAAAAATCATTAAAAGGAATGACCAACAAAAACATGAAAAACATAGTAATTGATGCAACTGGACTTGTCATCGGCAGACTCGCTACCCAATGCGCAAAAGAAGCGCTACGTGGACACTCAATAGAAGTACTAAACATAGAAAAAGCAGTTATCTCCGGCAACCCCAAAAAAATAATCACAGTGTATAAAAAACGCAGAACAATGACTAACCACGCTAATCCAGAAGAAGGCGCAAAATGGCCAAGGAGACCAGATTACCTCTTCAAAAAAATACTATCAGGCATGACTCCAAATTCAATACGCGGCAAACTAGCCTTGCGCAGAGTAAAAGCACACTTAGGCGACAACGGCAAAAAAGGCCAAGCATATAACATCAAAAACGCTTCTCAACTAAGAGGAAATCACATTACACTAGGAGAATTATCAACCGCACTTGGGTGGGCACATGGCTAAAAAAACAATCGTAACCCGTGGAAAACGCAAAGAAGCAATTGCACGCGCAACAATAACCGCAGGAACCGGCAGGTACACGGTTAACGGAGTAGCAGTTAACGCCTTATCCTCAATCTTCCTACGCGACGTTTACAGTGAACCACTTTCATTCTTCCCCGACGCAACTAAATACGACATTGCAGTTAAAGTAAACGGCGGCGGCGCAAGCGGACAAGCACAAGCAGCGAGAACCGCAGTTGCACGCGCATTACTGCAAGTGCACGGCGCACCAGATGCGGTTAAACAACAAATGCTCGCATCCGACAGGTCACTCCTCGTAGAAGACCCACGTAGAGTTGAACCAAAGAAATTCAAAGGACCAAAAGCAAGAGCAAGATTCACAAAATCTTACCGTTAAAGCTTTTTCTTTTTTTTTAAAAAGAAAAACAATCAGGTGTAAATGTAAAATATGATGATCCCAATTCGTTGCTTCTCATGCGGCAAACCAGTAGCCGAAGACATAGACGAATATGTAGTCAAAACAGAAGTAGAAAAACAAGACGTTGCCAAAACTCTAAACGACTTAGGCTACCCACGCTACTGCTGCAGGCGAATGTTCGTTTCATACGTCCCACTAATCGACGAAATCAAACACTTCCAAAGATTCTAAAAACCAAAAAGAATTTCTGGATTTTGTTTTTATTTTTTTACTATGTGGCTTGATTTTAAACTTCTACTGTGCTAACTATTTTAATGGGACCATGGGGTAGCCTGGCATCCTACGGCCTTGGGGTGGCCGTGACCCGAGCAA
>JAHFHC010000013.1 GCA_023247085.1 Microcaldota archaeon
TTGATATTATATTGAATAATTTGTTTCCAGACTTAGTCGCAAGATCAGTTGTTGATGGTTGGATGGATAGCCCCGGGCATCGCCAAAATATACTGACTTCAACTTATGATCGAGAAGGTATAGGCGTAGCTACTACGCTTTTTGGTCAAGTCTACGTAACAGAAAACTTCTGTTAAATGTAAACAATAGAGAAACTATTTCCTGTAGGCTGGCATTTTAGCAGCGGCGCTGGTCGGTTGTAAAAGTCAAGTCACCCAAAGGCTACGCATTGAGTCCAAAAGCAAAAGACTTGAAAATCTACCCAACTGCCAAATTGTTAAAAAAGAAACTAGAACAACTATAATTTTAGCCGAACTGCAAAATCATTATAACAATATGCTGGAGCTGTTTTACTGCCAGTAAAATTACAAGTTTGTCTTCGATGCGCAGAACTACCTCCGTGCGTGTGCTGTATTTGTACCTTACCTTGTTCTAATGCTGCAATAACAACTTTCTTCCCGGCAATTTTTCCAGTCGGACAAATTTCTAATTCTTCCAGTAAAAGAATATCCCTAGTCATTTTAATCACGCTTTAAGAAATTGGGTACATCTATGTAGCATTGAGCTTTATCTGCAGTCCAAAAATAATAATTGCCTTGTTGAACGGTTTGGCGTATATTACGGGCCACGCAGATTATTCGTTCTCCACAAATTCCTAGTGGTTTATCACGCAAGCTTACCATCTTCTTTTAGCGATGAAATAACTTTCAAAACGGTTTTAATTGGAAGCTTTAGGTCATAGGCAATTGCACTCGTGTATGCACCATCATTGTTTTGTAAATAATCTAATATCTTTTCCTTAGCTACTTTGAAAGGAACTTCTTCGACTACAATGACTTGAGGTTCAAGTCTTTCAAGTTTAGCCTTAAGTCGCTCATTATCTTCTACGCTTTCAATGTATTTTTCCTTTAATTCTCCAATTATTCGTTTTTGATCAAATTCTAAACTAGGCCTTAGATATTGGTACTGCTCAAAACCAGAGACTAAAATTCCCCTTGTTGGATTAATTAAGTCCATTTTAACCATCTTTTTTAATTGCTTTTGCCATCTTTTGTACGTCCACTATATCTGGATTGCTTGATGCGATTCTAATAGTCTGTTTCTTTTGATCTTCTTCCGAATCATGAGAAATTTGAACAAATGTAGGAATTTTCTTTCCTTCGACTTCAGTTATTTTAACTCCTATCACTGTTATTGGCATTAGTCCTTCGGTTTTCATTGTAGCTACAAATTCCTTAGTAAAAAAAGATTCTATACTAATACCATCTACTAATACCTTTTCAATCTTAACCGTCATCCCTTTCCTCTCCTTATGGCCTTAGTTTAGATTGATTAGGGACGTGGTCTTTTAAATCACAATGGTACGACAAAGCGACAACCCTTCATGGAGTACCCTAGGGGTAGTGGTACTCCTTGGTAAACATGGTCTTCCGTTTTTATACTTGTTAATTATGTGCAACTAAGGTAATAAATGTGCAGAACCTATTCTATGTGCAATGCCCTGGAAGTGGGCGTTGCACATAAATTAACTATTGGTTGGTAGTTTCTTGTGTTTTATGTGCAAGTGGCTGAATTTATGTGCAGTTTTGGTAAATCGATATTGAAGTTGTTTTTGTGAGCTTCTGCAATTAAGACACAAATATTGTGGTGTGGCTATACCCTTTAAATTTAGCGAGCATAAATGTATTGGAAGGTGTTTTTGTTATGAATTCGGTTCAATTAAAAGTAAATGTTCCTGCTAAGTCTTCGCGCAAGGAGCTGTTAGTTAGGCTAGTTTATTGGATTCCTCTTGTGTTTGTAGCTTATGTCCTTGAATTAGCTACTCTGATTTGCTTAATTGTTAACTTTTTCTCTGTGCTATTTCGCCAAAGAGTGAGCATGACTTTTGCTAAAGTTCAAAAAACCACTGTTGATTATTTAACTAAGATGTGGGCTTACTATACGTTTTTGACTGACGAACGCCCACCAATAATCCCAGAAGGTTAGACCCAAGTTATGTCGTTTGGGTCTTCATCCCACTTAAAGATGTGAAGCACGAACGGTTCTTTTCCCAGGTTGTGCAGCGCGTGGCTATCTTTTGGCTGAATTAAGAAAATGTCGCCTTTCTTTGCGTCATATGGTTGCTCGTTAATTGTTATTTTGCCTTCTCCACTTTCAACTAGGAAAACTTCTCGCACAATCGCGTGAAAGTGTGGTGCAACACTTGCATTTTTTGGAAAAGAAACAATTTGATACTTCGCACCTTTAACGCCAATATTGGTTTCGCCAAAAACACTTATTTTGTCATAAGTGTAAACTTTTTTGCCTTGAATGTTAAAAACGCGAGGCGTTAATTTTTTGAGCGACTTACTTGTATTTGTTTTTTTCATTGTCCGATCACGGTTATTGATACCTTTCTAAATCGTGCAGAGTCTAGTTCAATTAAGAAAATGCTTTGCCAAGTTCCTAGTTTTAATTTTCCATTTACAATCGGAATTGTTTGTGAATTGCCAATTAGTGCTGCAAGTACGTGACTGCGTCCATTTTGTGGCTCGTTTTTTGGAACGTTGCGCTTGTGCAAATCGTTGTGGTTATAATGTTTATTCGCTGGTGCAATTTGTTTTAATTTAGCTCGTAAGTCTTCAAAGAATCCTTCTTCATATTCATTAACAAAAATTGCAGTCGTAGTATGTTGAGTTGCTATTGTTGCAATTCCGTTTTTAACTCGGCTTTGGTTGATTTCTTCTTGTACTTGTTCGGTTATTTCGGTTATGTCAAATCCTTTCGTTGTATTTAGTTCAATTTCTGTTGTTTTGACAATCATTTTCTCACCTCTAATACGTGCAGCGTGTGATATTCTGGAACGGTTGGCTGGTCAAATCCGAGGTTTTCTATTTTGATTTGACGTAAGCCATATTTTTCAAAAAATGCCTTCCATGCTTTTGGTGTTTGAAAGTTAAATGGTACATTGACTTTATTTTCTTCAAATTCGCTGTAGTGGATTACGCGGTTGTAAAAGTGATCAAAGAATAGATTAGCTAAGCGTTGTGCTTCTTCATTTAGGTTTTTAGAGTACTCAGTAATTCCGTAAACTGATTCAATTACAATTATGCGGCCATTATTTTTCGTTACGCGTCTAGCTTCAGTTATAACTTCAACTGGATCGTTACTGTGGTGCAATACGGTTAAAACTAGGGTTGTATCGAAAAAATTGTCTTCAAATGGTAGCTTGCCATTTTGTTTTGTAAACACGAAGGGTAGTTCAATGTTTGAGATGTTGCCGTTTTCGTAAACATCGGCAAGTACAACGTGCCTACCTTGTTTTGAAATTAGTTCTCCAATTTTTCCATCTCCGCAGCCAAGGTCAAGCACTTGATGCCCTAAAATATGTGGTTTTATTTGACTGAACATTATTTGCGCGCGATTAGCTAGTTTAATAGGAATTCGCTGAGTTATGCGTTTTTGATCAAATAACTGGTGTATGTTTTTCTCATAATTTGCAACTTTGTCATAGTGTTTAGCAGATTTTACAACTACGTCTACAACTTGTTTTGCATCCGTTACCTCTAAGTATTCTAGAACTTCAGTTAGTCGTTGAATTATGTATTTTTCAACATCGGTATTTTGAAATACTTCCTTTATTTCTGGAATTTTCGCACCAAATGCATTTTGTTTTTTGTTAATAATTTTTTCCATCATTGCAGTTACTAGCGAATAATTTAGTATTTATAACTAATTCTCCCTTAGGGAGGAAAACCTTACTTTCCCCATGGGGAAGAGCTTTATAAATAGCTAGTGCGTAGATATTTCGTGGATACTAAGATACTTGAAGAAATCGGCTTAACTCCTGGCGAAATTAAGGTTTACTTGGCGTTGATTGGCTTAGGAGAAACGTCAACTGGCCCAATTGTCCAAGAGTCTAATGTTTCAGTTTCAAAAGTTTATAATATTCTTGACCGTTTAGCAAAAAAAGGGCTAGCTAGTCACATTGTTCGAGGCAACGTAAAATACTTCAAAGCAGCTGATCCGTGGTTATTACTTAGTTACTTAAAAGAAAAGGAAGCGCGAATAAAAGCGCAAGAAATTCAATTGGAGCGCATTATTCCTGAGTTACAATTAAAGCAAAATTCAGTTGTAACTGAAGAAACGGCACAAGTTTTCGATGGTTTACGCGGGATTCAAACTGCGCGTGAACGTACGTTGAATATTATGAAAAAAGGAGACGAAATGTGGATCATTGGTATTGCGCGTACGCCTTATGATCGGTTAACCACTTATTTCAACGAATATCACAAACGTAGGGTGAAGAAAGGAATTAGGTGTAAATATATCTACAACGACTACGCTCGTAAGCCGTTTGGGGAACATTCGGCTGCTTTTCCATTAAGTGAAGTGAAATATACTCCTGAAGGTATGGTTACCCATGCGTGGATAGAAATCTACGCTGATACGGTTACAATTGGGCTTAATTTCAAGCAGTCTTTTTCAGTTGTCATTCAGAATCAAGATGTTGCAGATTCGTTTAGAAACTACGCTCGTTTATTGTGGCAAATGGCAAAGAAGTAGTGAAGCACGGTGGTGTTAGCGTTTCGGAAACACTTTTGGCAGTTCTTCGTGGCATTTTTGGTAGAATTCAAGAAAAGCTTCTGTTTCTTCTTTAATGTATTGTTCAATTTTGTCGTATTCTTTGTTTCTGTACCATGGGGCTATTACGCTTCCGTTTGTTTTTTTTGAAGTGAAGTTATGCATTCCGCAGCCTTTGAATTGGCCTTTGTTTAAGATAACGAAAAGTGATTGTATGTCAATTGCTGGAGAATTGTACGTGAAATCATAAATGTCAAAAGGTATTGCGTGTTGTAAGCATTTGGTTTTCAAGAATTTGCGTTCATAGTTTAAATTGTTTCCAACGGGTATAAATGACCAGGGTTTTAGCAAGGGAATAAACTCTTTTAGAATTCCTTCTTCTCCTTTTTCCCATTCTTTCAAAATGTTCAACGAACCTGCAGGCGTGCCGTTTGCGTTCATTTCTTGATATTGAATAGTGATTATTTTGTCCTTTATCGGATTAGGTGTAGCGCCTTCGCTGAAAGTTTCAATGTCTAGATAAAAATAAGCCATTAGCAATAAATAGCAGGTTAAGGGTTTTAAGTTTACGTTATTGTCCGGTGTCCCATTAACCCTTGGCCTTTTTATTTGACTTTTGTTTTGTTTATTTTGATGGCTGTTTTTTCTTCTAATTTTGATCATTTGCGTGAATTGTTTGTACAGCGTAATTCAGATGGTTTAAAGCAATTTGCTGTTGAAACTAGTTTGCAAGCGTTGCAAAACAACGATAGGCGATTAGTTCAATTCAGTATAGTTAGCTATTCGTTGGCGAAATTAATGGAAAAGCCTTACATTGTGCACAGTAGCCGTTGGGCTAAGTTTTCGAAATTTTTATTACAAAAACTGGCGCAAGCTGATAAGTGCGATGAAGCTTCTAAAACTTGCGACGATGCGTTATTTGCTATTGTCTCAGAGTTACGCGATTTAAGTTCCGATTTAGGGAGATTTGTATTTAATGTAGTTGAAAAAGCTAAAGTAAAAGCAGCTACAGAAATTTATTGTCACGGCGCTTCAATTGGAGTGGCAATTGAATTAACTGGCGCAGACCGGAAGGAATTAATGAGTTATATTGGTGGTATGACTTTAGCAGATAAGTTTGAAACTAAAACAGTTAGCCAAAGGTTAACGCGCGTTGAAAAACTTTTCAAAAAATAAAATTGTTTAAATTTTGTGGTAAGATTACATGGTAAAAATAATGTGCGATAGTGGCCCACTGATTTCATTTTCAGATACGTGTCTAATCAACGTATTGCCTTTTTTGGCAAAACTCGGCGCTGAGTTTTTAATTACGCCCGCTGTTGAAAAAGAAATTGTTTTGAATCCAATTAACGTCCACCGCTACGCGTTTTCAGCAATTAGGCTACATAAAACCATTGATGATAAATGGTTGCGAGTTATTGATGTTGACTTACATTTAATGAATCTTATAATGCGCGCTGCCAACACTGCTTTTTTGCTTCGTGGAAAACCAATGAAGTTAATCCACGCGGGCGAAGCAGCGTGTCTAGCAGCTTATAAGCAAAACGGTTGTTCAGCACTTGCAATTGATGAAAAGACAACGCGTTTACTAATAGAAAACCCGGGGTTGCTTGCCGATAATATTTCGGAACAGTTTGGCCAACGCATTATTGTTGAAAAGCGTAGTTTAGATGAATTCACTTCGCTTACAAGTGGCATTGAAATAATGCGTTCAAGTGAATTACTTGCAATTGCAACTAAGAACGGGTATTTTGATTCTTTTGGAAAGCATAAAGAACAGGCTTTTCACACTGCTATATATGCATTGAAACAAGCTGGGTGCAGTTTATCAGAAAAAGAAGTAATCGACTATCAAAAACTCAAGTTCTAATTGTATTATTTTTCTTTGGCTTTTTTTCTAATGTTTTTCTTTCTTGAACCGTCAACGGCTTTTTTTTCTGAAGAAAGAAGGGTGTTTATGGACTTGCCGGGATTTTCGCAGCGCTTTCTTTTTTTCCAAGGTTTTTTTCTTTCCAGAAAGAAAAAAAGCTTATCGAACCCGGAGTCTCCACCTTGCGGAGGCGGCGTCTTACCATTCGACTACAAGCCCATGTAAAAATAAGTGATGAAAAGAAACTTATACGTGTGGTAGTAAAAATTATGCCCAGTACATATACTAAACTTTCTAAGTTATTGTTTTTGAGTCTTCGCTAATATCGCCACTATTCCAATTAATAGTATTAATATAACTGCAATTTGCGGCATTACGCTTGGTGAAACAATGCTTAAAGCGGGAATAGTGATTGCTTGTGAGTTTGAAACCCCTTCGTTTGCGCTGAATTGAAGGGTAATTGTTTGGTTAACGTTTGTTGGACGCTGTGCTGCTTTTAAGTTAATTCGAATTTGTGCGCTTTCCCCACCTTGCAGCGAAATAACTGGCGGGGTTTGCGCGTAAATATAATTTAAATCATTTATGAGTGGGGTTACTTGTGAAATTGTTGCTCCGCCGTTGTTTGTTACTGTGACAACTAAGTCGACACTTGTTGTTTCACCTGTGGGGTTTCGGTTTTCAATTATTTGATTTACAATAAAGCCGAATGCAATGTCGGTTGTTGTAAATGTAATTGGTTGTGAAGCAAATTCGCCGTTTGTTGTGCGTGCAGTTAAATTAGCAAAAAATTGAGAGTCAGTTGCAGTTTGTGGTACTGTTACTAGTAATGAAAAGTCTTCTGTTTCACCTGGAAATATGGTTCTAGAATCAGCTACGTACCAGGTTGATGGGATACCGTCGAGTGCAATTTTTACATCTGATTGCGGGGTTTGGCCAATGTTTTCAATTGTAATGTTAAATGCTTTTGCAATTCCTTTGACGAGTTTCACTTCTTCAACGCTTGTTATTTTTAGTAGTGATTCGCCGCTTCTGCCAGTTGGATAAACTGCTACATTTAAACCAATGTTTTTTGAAAAGCTCGGGGTGTCTAAACGTAGTTGAATTGTTTGGGCGCCAAGCGGTGTGTTTAAGTTTGAAACGAACCCAAGTGAAACAACTTGTGTTTCTCCAGGGTTAAGCGAAAATGTATTTGGCTGAATTTGTACATTTAGTTCAGTTGTTGGCACTGATGACAATGCATATTCGAGTCTGGTGCTGCCTGCGTTTGTAATGTTTATCAATGTGTTTGTAATTCTAGTGCGTTCAATTACTATATTGCTCGGTGCAGCGATGTTCGTATCTGTAATGCCTTGTACTGTAAAGCAAAAGCTTTTGTCAAGAAATACAAAACCTTGGTAGGTTCCGCGTACTTTAAACGTATAATTGTCAATTGGAGTGCGTAACTGTGGAGTTATTTGCACTTGAAATGGCTTTTGTTCACCTTGAAGTAGAGTCAATGTAGATTCAGTTACTTTAGTAATGCCCTTTACCGTAGTGCTTCCTTCAATTAACAAATTAAATGGCCCGGTTGTCTCTTCATTGTTTTTCAAGATGAGTGGAATAGAAGTTGTGTTTCCAGGCGTAACTGCCAAGCAAGTATCCTGAATTGGAACATTTAGTAATTCGACTGATAGTTTTGGTGCATCTACGGTTATAGACAAAGGCAAGTCGAGGCTATAGTTGCAGCAGTTACCTGCGTCGACTTTGTAAATCCAAGAATAAACCCCGCCAGGAGTGCCTGGGGGCAATCGAACCGTTACAGTGACGTATTTTGTTTCACCTGAGAGTAAGGCGATGTTTGAAGCAGTGAGGCTAGTGGATGTTTCAAATGGATTAGTGTTTTTTGAAGTAATTGTTGCAAATATTTTTTTGTTTTCATTATTCTTTACGCCGATTTTAAATTCAACTAAGTCACCTGGTCTTGCATTTTGGGGTTCAACGGGGGTTATCCAAGCTGTTACTGGTTGTGCAGTTGTCGAGTTGCCTTGAGTGACACTTGCGTGGAACGTAAGCGGGGTAGTGCATGTTGATCCGCTTGGCCCTGCGCGGAATTCTCCAGGAATGTCAAATGTTCCACTTGCACTCATTGCTTGAACATTTAACCTAACCGCTATTCTTTGTCCCGGTGCAAGTAGTGTGCTGTCACTTATACCACTATAAGAACATCTTAATTCAAGCGGGTTGCACTGTGCACTTGCACTTATGTGTTCGGTTGTTGTACCTTGGTTAAAAGCATTTATTGTAAAAGAACCCGTTTCTCCTGTTGTGATCACTAGATTATCATTGTAGTCTAAGTTTACTAGCCCGCAGTCAGTAGAAACGGCATTAGCCGAGAGTGAAAGTGCTAAAAATGCAAATAAGAACATTAAAACTTGTTGCTTCATAGTCTAAATATTGGCATTTTGCGCTTTTTAAAGTTGTTATTTGATGAAGCAAATTGTGCCTTGCTCTCTTTGAAGTACGAGAAAAACGCCGCCCCCCTGTTTTTTATAATCCCTTTTCGTTGAGTTGTTCTAACAGCTTAAATGATTGAAATATTGCCATGACCCATAATCTGTGTTCTTTGTCCGTTGTTGTGCCAACTTTTAACGAATCGCTTAACATCAGCAAGACACTGCGCTACATTCGTTGTATTGATCCAGTTGCCGAGATAATTGTAGTTGATGGCGGTTCAACTGACGGTACAATTGAAATCGCTAAAAAATACGCAGATAAAGTGATCATAAATAAAACCGGAACAATAGGCGGAGCACGTAATCTAGGTGCAAAGTTTGCTAAAGGCGAAGTGATTCTATTTGTTGATGCGGATACTTTGCCGCATATAGAATTTCTTGAGAAACTACGATTGATTTGCTCGCGCGATCACAAAGTAGTTGGGGTGGGTTGTCTCATAATGCCTCGTGGGTTAAATTTTTTTGAGAACCTTTTCTTTTACTTTTTGAACTTCATCGTATTTTTATCAGTAAAAGTTAAGCGGCCGTCAATTGCGGGCAGCTGTGTTGCATATAGACGAAAAGAGTTTTGGAAAATAGGTGGGTTTGATGTTGAACGCGCTGCAAGCGAAGACCAAGACCTTTCAATTCGCATTTCAAAAACAGGGGATGTGATATTCTTTCCGCGTATAGTTGCTTATACGTCTTCGCGGCGGTTACGCCAATTAGGTTTCTTTGGATTACTATTAGACTGGTCTAAAACTACGATTAATTTCTTATTGGGTATAAAAACGAAACATTACAGATTGACGCATGAAAAACAGTAATTTTGGCGAATAAAATGCATCCAATTATTTCAATTATAATTCCTGCTTTCAATGAAGAAAAAAATCTAGTGAAGACGATCGATGCCATTAAGAAAAGCATTGCATTTGCAAAAATCCCTGCCGAAATCATAGTAGTTGATAATGATAGTAGTGACGGAACTTACAAAATCGCGAAGAGATTATCCGATGCGGTTTTCATTGAAAAACGCCACGTAATTGCTGCGGTTAGAAACACTGGCGCAAAGCACAGTCATGGGGCTTATTTGTTATTTATAGATGCGGATACGCTTATTCCAGTTCAATTGATTCGAGATTTTGTAAACGCATTACGTACGCGCGCGGTTATAGTTGGGTGCAATGTAATGCCATTTCCTTTAAATCCAATTGAGCGCAATTTGTTTAAAGCGTTTAATTTAATACTTCGTTCTTCTGCGCATCATGGCGCCGCGTTTTCAGGTAATTGTGTTGGCTATCGCAAAGATGTTTTTCAAAAATTAGGTGGCTTCGACGAAGATAGGGTTGCAAGCGAAGATCACGATTTGTCAAACCGTGCTTCTAAGCTTGGCAAAGCAGTTTTTCTCAAACACTTAACCGTTAAAACATCTAACCGCCGCGTGAAGAATTTAGGATTGCCCTTAATGCTGATGGGCTGGTCTAAAACAACTTTATTTTATTTATTGGGGTTAAAACGCAAAAAATATCGAATAACAAGATAATTGCATTTAGCATGATTGTGCTGAGCTTACTGTGTTAGTTAATTTGCCATATTTTTTTCATGCGTTTAATTGCTGTAATCGCATCGCGTGGAGTTTTTAATTCTCTACCGATTTTCAATAATACTTTTAAAGCGGATTTCTTTTTATGCCCTTTAATTAGCGCTTTTTGATAAACTGAAATTGTTTCTCGCGCAGCTTTTGTCCAGTTAAATTTCTTTTCAACAATTTTCCTTCCGTTTAATCCAATTTTACGTAAATCTTTTCTCTTCAAAGCAGTGGCAATAGCTACTGCAAGTGCTTTTGAGTTACGTGGGCGTACAAGCCAACCGTTTTTGCTTTGTACTATTTCTGGAATGCCGCCAGTGCGCGCTGCCACTACTGGTAAACCTGAAGCCATTGCTTCAATTATAACTAGTCCAAATGGTTCCCAAATTGAAGGGAACACAAACAAGTCACAGCCATTTAGCAAGCCGTTTAGTTTTTTACGATTATTTTCAGCGCCGTAAAATACAACTGCATCACTTATGCCTAATTTTTTGGCTTGTTTTTGCAATTTTTTAGCAGAGGTTCCTGTCCCTATAATCAATAATTTCGCAGTAGGAAATATTTTCAACACAGTTGGCAATGCCTGCAATAAATATTTCAAGCCTTTTTGTTCAATTACTCTTCCAACCCAAACAAGCAATGGGTCACTTGGCTTCATTCCAAGCTTTTTCTTTACATTCGAGTTATGCTTTGTTGAAAATTCATTTGCATTAATTGCATTGTAAATTACCTTAAAACGGTTCTTTGGAATCTTATATTTGGCTACGTCGTCTCGAGTCCATTTGCTCACTGCAATTAATTCATCTGCGCTTTTCAAAACCGCTTTACCAATTGCTAGTTCATACGCAGAACCGAATAACGTATACGCTGGACTTATCCCATTTGGTCGCGCGTTATGGATGGTTAACACAAGTGGCTTATTGGTTTCTTCACAGTGTTTTCTCACTAAAGTGAAGTCAGGGAACCACCTGCCGTGCAAGTGGAACAAGTCGAATTTTTCTTTTTCATCAATAACTCTTAAGTATTTCAAAAAATCTGGGCAAACGACTAGTGGTGGGGGATACAATCCCGCTATCTTTACAACTTGAGCTGGTATGCGGTGTACTTTTATTCCACGTATTGTTTCGGTTTTTTGAGTCCCTTTAAGTTGACCGGTAATTACGTGTACTTCAACACCTTGTTTTACTAACGCTTCGCCAAGCTCCAACATGTGATTTTCAGTACCACCGCGAAACGGGTAAAACAATGCATTAACAAAACAAACTTTCAACCTTAAACACCTTTTACGGGTAACTAGCAAAATATCAAAGCCAATTCCCGAATAAAAAACTAGCTTGTGCACTTTTTGAACTAATAGCCACAAAAGTAATTAAAACCGACAATATAATAAAAGCAGAAGTGGATGTATGTTTTGTTTATAATTCGTAGGTGAAGGAAATGGCTCGGACAAGACTTGGATATGTTGCGGAAGTTCAGAGAAAGATCCTTAAGGGTAAGCCTGTTTCAATTGGGGTTTTTTGTTCTGGCAATGGGGATAGGAGCCCATTTGCTCAGGCGGTTTTGGAAAAAACTTTTAGGGATATTGAATACTATAATGTGCGCGTGTTTTCTTTTGGAACAAGTGTATCGCCAAATAGGCATCATGGCCCCGCTTCTGCGCGTACATTTCGGCATGCTAAAGAAATGGGTTATGATTTAAGCGGTCATAAAAGAAGGCACATAAGCGATGCAGATGTACAGCAAGATATTAAAAAAGCGGATTTGCTTTTAGCTATTTCTCCTTCACACGCGGCATTAGCTGCTGAATATTCTGCAGATGAAGCACCAAACGCGCTTAAGGATATTTTGAAAAAAACCTGGACATTAAAAGGGTTTGCAAATAGAAGTGAATGGACTCTGCCCTTTCGAGGAAGGTTAGCGCGAGGGCTAGCGTTGAAAGACCCGTATTTTCATCCTGAAACTCTTGCTGGTGAACGAAAGTTCAGGGCAGACCTCATAGCAGTTGGAAATGCAGCGTTAAAGGCATTTAGGCGGTTAATAATATAATTTAAATTTTTATTTTATCTCCATTCATTGGTGCAGTTGCGTTGAATCCATCTGCTTTTAGTAATTCTGCAAAACTTTGCGTGTCGTCGCCGTGAACGCAAAAAATCTTATTTGGATTAACTTTTTTAGCATATTGCAATAATTCCCTTTGGCTAGCATGAGCTGAGAACTCAAATTTTTTTACTGGCAGCGAGACGCGCAAAAAACTTCGTTTTTTTCCATCTGAAATAATAATTGGTTCACCCTTTAGCAATCGGCGTCCATTTGTTCTATCGCCTTGATAGCCAACCAAGAAAATTTTTGATATCCCGCTGCTTTTTTCCAACTTTTGCAAATAGCTCAGCACTGGTCCGCCTTCAAGCATACCTGCAGTTGTGATTATAACATTGCCGCCTTGAATGGCTTGTTTTCTATCTTCATTTGTTGACACTACTGTTGCTTTTTGCAAGGCGTTTTTGTATCCCTTTGGGTTTTTCAAATAACCGCTATACTGGTAATAAATGTCATTTATTTGCGTGCCCATTCCATCTATGAAAACATCTCCCCGAAAATTCTTTTCGCTTAATAGTGTAAGTATTTCTTGGGTTCTACCAACCGCAAAACACGGGACAAGCGCGGTTCCGCCATCATCAACAACTTCTTGGATTGATGCTGTGAATTCAGCTTCTGTTTTTTGTCTATCAGTCTGGTTACTTACGCCATAAGTGGATTCCATTACTAAAGTATCTACGTCGATTGGAATTTGCGCTCCATTATGCATTCGAGTGGCATTTAGTTTCAAATCGCCAGTATAAACTAATTTTTTCTTTTCTGCCTTTATTTCAATTTGTGCTGACCCAATTATGTGGCCTGCATCGAGAAACGAAAAATGCATATCGTCTGATAGTTTGAATTCGTTGCCGTATCCAAGAGTAGAAAAACGCGCTAAACATTTGTTTAAATCAACTTTCGAAAATGGTGCTGGTTGTTTTTGTTGTTGAGCTATTTTTATGGTATCGTTGTACAACACATTGCTAACTGAAAGAGTGGGGGTTGTACAGTAAACTGTTGGTGCTGAATGTTTGAACAATGCAGGTATGGCACCACAATGATCAAGATGCGAGTGTGACAAAATTACTGCTTGTGGTCGCTTGGCGCGTTCAAGCAATGGAAATTGATTATTTGCTTCCATTTTTAATCCGCAGTCAAGATAAACCGTTGTTTCTCCGCTTGTGAGTGAAACACAACTTCTACCAACTTCGCCTGCTCCGCCCAGAAATTGCAATTCCATGCAATTGGTATTTATTCCTCCTGGTTTTTTATAATCTTGCTTATGGTTTTTCTTGTGACAATCACTGGCTCAACTGGTAGATTAGGTCAAGTTGTTACGCATCTAGTTAGTAAAAAATACAAAACTCGGCTAATTGTACGAAACGTAACAAAAGCCGAACGTGAATTTCCAAGAAGTAAACTCATTTCGCTTGACTTGAGCGCCGCTTCAATTCCTGAACTGCGGCGTGCTGTTCGCGGGTCAACGGTTGTCATTCACTTAGTTGGGTTAGTTGACCTTCTCGCTAGTCGTAAAAAATTGTTTGCTGTTAATTTTGAAATCACAAAAAAGCTTGTCGCTGCTTGCGAAGCCGAAAGAATACCATTTTTTCTTCATGCATCATCCATTTCAATATACGCTGACTCCGATAAGCCAATAAATGAAGAAAGCGAGAAAAATCCAGTAACTATTTATGGCGAAAGCAAATTAGCTGCAGAACAAATTGTTGCAAGGAGTAATCTCAAGTGGGTTGCGTTGCGCCCAGGTATAATTTACGGCCCCCATTTTAAAGAAGGGTTTTGGCCACTGCTTAGACAAATGAAAAAACGTCGAGCAGCAATTATTGGTAGCGGAGATAATTGCGTTCCATTAGTGTACGAAGACGATGTGGCAAAAGCGTTTGTTAAATGCGTTGAGGAGTTGAAAAAAGGAAATAAGAAGATTTTACGCCAAGCCTTTAATATCGTCGGCGAACATCCAACACAACGTGAAGCGTTTAACTTATTGTCGCAAGTTTTTAATGTGACGATGCCAACGCGGCAAGTTTCAGTAAGATTTGCAAGAAATGTCGCAAGTGTCATCTCATTTTTGTACAAATTTTTTGGAAAAACGTCGGCATTTCCGCCAGAATACGTAGACTTATTAGCACGTAGCCGAGTTTATGATACGTCAAAAGCAAAACAGTTACTTCGGTTCAATGCAAGTACTCCAGTTAAACAAGGAATGAGAGAAATACGAAAAGCATGGCTTAACTAGTTCTCAAGCTATGTTGCCTATTATTTTAGCGGCTCCGCCAACTATGAATACTATTAGCAAAGTATCTATTTGCATTAAGCCGGTTAATGTTAGGATCATGCCACCGGCAATAATTGCAGTAAATGTTCCATTCATAATTTATAAGCAACTCAATCTAGCAATTAACGCGTAAATTACTAGTTAATTAACATAAGATAATGAGCGAAAAATATTTAAAACGTATAAAATTACTGGATTTTACGAATCTTTATATATTGTGCTGATTTTAGTCTATTCGTATGCAAAAGACAAAAATTTCCATTCAAAAAACTCTTTTTTCACTTTTTCTGCTTATCTCGCTTTCATTAACTGTGGTGGCTCAACCTGTTTTTGTTTCAACAGCTGGCGCAGGTGCAGAGGCGCATTATATTCCGCCGTCTTTTGATGCTTATTCTCCTGAAGAGGTTATACTTGCTTTTGTTGGAAAAGAGGTATTTTCAAAGACAAGTGAAGATAAATTTTTGAAGTATTGTGCAGAGCCAGATGGCGTTGACAAAATAACTGAAGAAGTTGCAAAAGTTTTAGATAATAGTAGCTTTGACTACGCTAGTGTTTGTACGTCGCTTGAAGGTGGATTTAGAGCTGCAGATGTAGGTGCTGATTGGTGTGAAAAAGCACAGTCAGTTAAAAGTGTATCTTGTCCAGTGAATGAAGAGAAACTAGTTGAACAGTGTAAAAACCGGCTTAAAGATGAAAGTAAATATAAAGATGTCGAAGAAGATGATGCTTTTGTATGTAAAAATGAATTCCGTAACCACAAAAAAGAATTAGAACAATTTTGTAAAGGTGGAGTAATTCAATTTGAAGGTAAGTGTCCAAAGTTTCCAGAGTCAAATGAATGGGAACAAGAATGTAGGGTAAGGGGTGGAGTTCCTTCACGAGAAAAAACCAATGAGGGCTGTGAGTTTCCAAGATGTGATTTTAAAGGTGACCGGCCGCCGGTTATAACTGATTTTAATTCATGCCCGCCTATTCCGTTTGGCTGGGATGAGATGTGTAGGCGAACTGGTGGCGTCCCTAATACTGAAAAAAGAGGAAAATGTGAAGTTCCGCGCTGCAATTTTCAAGATGATACTGACCGCACGCGAATTTGCCCTGCAATTGCCATTTCCCCAAACTGGCAAGAAGAATGCAGGAAAAGCGGCGGAATTCCAATTCCAAATAATAATTATGGTTGTCCAACTGCGGAGTGCAGGAAACCAAACCAGTGTCCAGTTAACTACCTTGCAACAATTTGTGGAGCAGGTCAAGAACGTGTAACTGGAATAGATCCAGCAGGATGCCAATATACTTATTGTAAAACAACTGGAGAAATAGACCACACGCAAACGCCGTGTCCAGAGATTTCCTCTTCATGGTACGATGAATGCAAGCGAAGTGGAGGAACGCCAGAAGTAAAGCCTGATCAATATCGGCCTGCTTGTATGCAATTCACTTGCCCTGGCGCAGGAACCACCAATACGAAATGTCCTTCCAGTGATGAAAATCTAGAAGCATCTAAACAATGCATTTCGCGCGGTGGAAGCGTGTATTACAATTACGGTCAAGGAAATTGTCCAATAGTATCTTGTTATCAAGGCGGGTCGCAAACTTGTTCAGCTGATCCGTTTACTGAAACACAAGTACAACAATGTAAACAATCAGGCGGAACAGTTTCAACTAACTATGCAAATGGATGTGCTTATAGGTACTGCTACTTTGTTCCAGTAAACACTTGTCCAGCTCCAACTTCATGCCCAGCTGGTCAAGCATCTCGAGTTTCAAGTTATTCTGGAACGTGTCCAATTTATACTTGTGAAGCAACTAGCTGCCCTGCAACGCCAAGCTGCCCATCAAGTCAAATACTGCAACCCAATGGCAAAACCGCCCAAGGGTGTACACAATATGTGTGCAGCGCATCTTTACCTGGCACTTGTCCATCGCCACATCAATGTGCAGATGGCTCATATGCATCTTCAACAGGGTACACTACTCCCAGTTCAACTGGCCAAGCTTGTCCAGTGTATCAATGCAATGTAGCTACAACTGGGGAAGCTTGTCCGCCGATATCCTACCCTCCAGGTTGCACTTCTTACACTGCTAATATTGTTCCCTATCCTTACACTACGCCTTCTGGAAAACAATTAAGTTGTAACATGTACGCTTGTGGCACGTCCAATACTTGCCCGAGTCCAACAAGTTGTCCGGCAGGTCAACGGTCAGAACCAGATCCAACAAACCAAGCCGCTTGCCCAGTGTATCGTTGTGTTCCTATATCTACTACTGGTGGCGGTGGAACGATTCCGACTTGTCCATCCTCTTCGCCAATGAGTTGCTCGTATGGTTCGCCCACTACGACGTATTATAATTATTCCACTTCCGGTGGGTGGACAATGTGCCCATCTTATAGTTGCAGTGGTGGGCCAATAAGTTGTCCGCCTGCGCCAGCATGCCCCGCTGGTCAATACTCTTATGCAGGTTCTGGTTCGTCAATGAGTGGTAGCTGTCCAACTTACCAGTGTATTTCAAACTCGTGTTCATGTTCATCTTCAGGTTCCATGGCTTCGCTTACCTGCCCCGCTGGCCAAGTTGCAACTTGGGAAGACCAAGCTCAATCATGTGGAACAACAACAATCCAGTGCTCTAAACCAGTTTGCAAAACTCTTCCAAAATGCACAAGTGGCTGTTCGTCAGGTACACAAACAACCTGTTCAGCTGGAATGAAGTTAAAAACAAGCCAAAGTCCAATGTATTCCGGTAGCCAACAATGCTACTGTGAATCTTCATGGTGTGAAACAGACTACACTGCCCTGCCCGCTTGTTCGTCGTCGTCTACGTGCTATACTCCTACTTGCTCAGCTGGTCAAGTTGTAAAGACAAGTGACTCTTATTCCACTTACTCTGAAAATGGCCAACAATGTAAGTGCCAGTCAAAGTGGTGCGAGAACACTGCTACTTCATGCGCAAGTGCAACTTGCCCATCTAGTTATTCTACTCCGACTTGTACCGCCGGCCAAGTTCAAAAAACATCCACTACACCATACACGCCACCAGGCTGTTCAACTTCAATCCAGTGTACTAGCACTTGGTGCGAAACGGATTACTCTTCCTTACCAACTTGTAGCGCTTCAACTTGCCCGAGTTCATCATGCGGAACAGGACAAGTCCGCCGTACAGGAAGCGGATATTCTACGTATACTGAAAATGGCGCTCAATGTAAATGTCAATCTTCATGGTGCGAAACAGATCCATCGCAATGCGCATCTGCAACATGTCCATCAAACACCCAGCCAACTTGCACCGCAGGCCAAACGCAGAAATCATCAACTTACTACTACACGCCACCAGGTTGCACTGGCGCAAGTAATTCTATCCCTTGCCAAAGTTACTGGTGTGAAGGTTCTTCATCCACTACGACAACTACCGCCAACACAAGCGGCTCTCGCATAAGCGGATTAGTCACTGCAAGCGAAACCGCTGCCGAAGTGGTTCCTCAAACTACTGCCCCCATACCATCGCAGCCTGCACCGCCACAGCGTGACACAATTCGCAGCATTTGCACTTCAAATGACGAACCTGACGAAACCGCGTTTGTAACTCAATGCTTATCTAACCGTAGAGTATACGCTTATAGCAGTTACGCGCCTAGAAACATTGAAGAAGTATGCAAAGAAGAAGTTAGACGCACTTTGCCGGAAATAACTTCATTCTGTGCTCAAGGAAAAGACCCTTACCAAGAATGCAAACAACGTTCTAAATTAACCCGGGCTAAATGTGCTGATGCATATTCGCAATGTAAACTGCTTGCTAATAAGTTTGACGTACTTAATTTAGTTAAAAAGAGAGCTGCTACTGAATGTAAGCAACGCGCGTTCAATATTGACTTACTTTCTAATTCTTCAGTTGAACTAAGTCCAGTTGACCAAGCACATGCCGATCTTGTAGCTGGCAAAATAGTCTTGACAAAAGAAGAGTTAGAGAAGCTAAAACAAGATATTAGAAAAGATGTACTAGCACAAGTGCAGTCTGATTTAGCGCGTTTATTCGGCGGCCGCGCAGACGAAGATAAAGCAGAAGCTGCACGTTCTATTAAACTAGCAACCGAGCTTGAAAGCAATGCAGTGCAAGTACGTGAAGTTTGCCAAAAAATAAATGACGATACTTGCAAAGCTGCGGTTAGTTTAGATGCACAAGCAAAAGAACTACGCACTCAAGCACAAGCTAGAATAAACACCGCTGGCGGAATAGTACAAATAATTTCAAACATATTAAGCGGAAAGTAAGTGTGTTGTTAAACCTTACACTATTTTTTTGATTTTTTAATTCTTTTTTTATTTACAATTCACTTAGTAGCTCGAGTATTGTCTTTGTTCTGCCAAGTACCCCGTTTACTTCTCCTGTTTTATCTGTTACCAGTAACCTGCGTAAATCACTAGCTTTCATTTCGTGAACTGCTTTTGTAAGTGACGCGTCTTCTGAAATTGTATTAAAGTGGCGATTCATTATGTCGCGCACTTTAGTTTGTTTAAACTCCTTTGCGCGTTTCTTTGCATTTTCAAGCTTAGCATTTTGTAATTCATGTTGAGCGATTCGTTCGCCGTGAAATTTATAATCTGGTAAGTGACAGCCAACATGTAGATAAAACGATTTAAACCAATCTCCAGCTGTAAGCAACCCAATAATTTTTTTATTTTCAGTTACAACTAGCATGCTAACTTGGTTTTTGTCCATTTGCTTACCTGCGTTTTCAAGAGAATCATCAGCATCAATAGTAACTATATTACGCGTAGCAATGCTTCCAACCATCTTTTCTCCATTTGTCATAACGTTTTCTCACTGTGCATAATTGTTTTAAACTTCGCGTTTTAATACTCTTTGTTATTTTTTAATGATATTTTCGCGCGGTTTATAGGCTCGCATTGGATAGTTTGTTTTTAGGTGGTATTCAAATGGTTAAAAAGAAAATTGCAATAAATGGGTTTGGCAGAATAGGTCGAATGTTTTTTCGTGCAGCAATGCAAGATGAGGGCTTTTGCAAGAATTTTGAGATAGTTGCCATAAATGATTTGACTGATTCTAAAACACTTGCTTATTTGTTGAAATATGACTCAGTTCATGGTAAATTAGACGCTGACGTAACCGCTAGTGAAACTACGTTGTTTTACAAAGGTAAGGAAATTGCTGTGTTCAGTGAAGACAAAGTGTTGAAACTACCTTGGAAAAAAATGGGCGTTGATTATGTATTAGAATCAACTGGCAGGAATACAGATAGAAATGCAGCTTCACAGCACTTAGTTGCAGGCGCTGAAAAAGTCGTTATAAGTGGTCCGTCAAAGAACTCAGATGCAGTACTTTTACCTGGAACTAATCTGGACAAATACGATTCAAGTAAACACGACGTCGTGTCAATGGCTTCTTGTACGACTAATAGCATTGCGCCACTGTTAAAACTGTTAAACGATGAGTTTACCGTTGTAAAAGGTTTTCTCACAACCGCACACGCGTACACAAATGACCAACGGTTACTTGACTTGCCTCATGATAATTTACGCAGGTCGCGTGCAGCTCCAGTTTCAATTGTTCCCACGTCTACAGGCGCAGCAAGTGCAATTGGACAAGTGCTTCCAGAACTAGCCGGTAAACTTGATGGCATTGCTTTGCGAGTGCCGATTGCGTGTGGTTCAATAAGCGATTTGACTCTTGTATTATCTCGCAGTGCATCTGTCAATGAAATTAATTCGCTTGTGAAAAAAGCAAGTGAAGGAAAATTAAAAGGAATTCTAGCTTACACTGAAGAAGAAATTGTATCTGCGGATATAATCGACGACCCACACAGTGGAATTTTTGACTCTAAATTAACTAAAGTAAACGGGGACTTAGTTAAAGTCTATGTTTGGTACGACAACGAATGGGGCTATTCGGTTCAATTACTTGACTTGTTCAAGCATATTGCTAAAAAATAACTTTTAAGTGATTTGAACATGCTTGGAAAAATATATACGATTGACAATGTTGAAGTTAAGGGCAAAACTCTTTTAGTGCGAATTGATTTAAATTCCAGCATAGGGGAAGACGGCAAAATCCAGTTGAACTCGCGTTTCCTCAGCCATGGAAAAACCATTGTTGAACTGGCAAAAAAAGGAGCTAAAGTAGTTGCAATTTGCCACCAAGGCAGGCCGGGCGATTCAGAATTCCGTTCTTTACGCGAACATGCTGCGCTTCTAAGCCAAGCGACGGGCATCGATGTACATTTTCTCCAAGACATTTTCGGCCCAGCGTCATTAGATAAAATAAAAAATCTCGCAGAAGGAGAAGTTCTTCTTCTTGAAAACTTACGCTTATTATCTGAAGAAATGCTTGAAAGAAGTTCAACAGATGCCGCGAAGTCACTGCATGTACAAAAGTTATCCAGCTGCGTTGACTTATTTGTAAACGACGCATTCTCAGTTGCCCACCGGTCACAAGCAAGTATAGTTGGGTTCAATGCATTGCTCCCTTCAGTTGCTGGTAGGGTAATGCAGTGTGAATTAAACGCCGTGGAGCGTTTACTACAACGCCAAAACGGGGCAGTGTTTCTTCTCGGTGGCGTAAAATTCAAAGAAGTACTAGACTTGGCAGAGGCCGTTTGTAAAAACGGAAAAGCCAAGAAAATACTGTTTACTGGCGCATGCGCTTTACTTTTCCTAAAAGCAAAAGGGTTAGCACTCGGCGAACCAACTGAAATCAAACTAGAGAAACTAGACGCAAATAATTACATCCGCCGCGCAAAAGTGCTATTAGAAGGCTATCCTGATGTAATAGCCACTCCAGTTGATGTTGCGGTTGATCAAGATACCAAGCGAAAAGAATATCCTACAGTAGATTTGCCAGTTAATTACCCTATTCTTGATATAGGGATGAAAACAATTTCAAAATATTGCCAACTTATAACCGGCGCAGAAACTGTTTTTGCAAAAGGCGCCCCGGGTAACTTTGAAAAACGCGAATTTTCACACTCAACACGCGAACTATGCACTGCGCTTGCTAATTCAAAAGCGTTTACTGTACTCGGCGGCGGCTCACTACTAACCGCTTTTGAAGCATTCAAACTAGACAAAGCAAAAATTTCTCATGTCAGCTTATCCGGTGGCGCATTACTTGAAGCACTAGCAGGTAAAAGCTTACCCGGAGTAGAAGCACTTGAAAAACACCAACTATGATCCGAAGTGAGTAACTACTGCTTAATCCTAACTTTTATATATTTAGGGTAGCATTATATATACGGGAAGTGTTCAAACTGGCATGGAAACTATTAAAGCTACTATTATAACCTGCAGCAATTGCGGTTTTGACCAATTTTTTGATTTAAGTAAAAAGTTTAAAGTCTGCCCGAGCTGTAGTCACGCTATTGTTATGCGAACTGCCTCTGGCTCTGAGCTTAAAGACATTAAAGATAACATGAAGCTAGATGGAGTTGTCACAAAAGAATTAGCTTATAGCGATTACCGTACTTATTCTTTGACTGTTGAAGAGATACGTGAACTGAAGAAGTTAGCAAGAGAAAAGAAAAAGGCAGCTGCTTCAAAAGCGTACAAACTCCACGGCGGCAAAAAACCAATGCGATTACTTTCTTAACAACACCGCGCCACAAAAAGTGAAATTAGTTAACTACAGCTATTAACTCCTACGCAGCACATTTAGCACCGACCTAGAGTTAAGTACGTTTTTGTTAGTTCATCGTTCTTTTGGTAGTGATGTAGTTGTTTTTGAAAATGCGTATGCCGCTGCTTCTTGTGTTACTTGTACAATAATTTCATCAAGTATTGCTTGTGCATTTCTTTCGCCAGTCTCTAAAATTTCTAAGGCAGCTAATTGAGCTATTTGTTTAGCATCTTCTTTGCCTAAGTAACTAGCATCGAAGTTGTCAGCAATTCTTTCAATGGCTGGGTCAAGTGCGGCTAGTGCTTGGTTTCTATTCAGTTCTTTTAATTCTGGTATTTTCAAGCCACGAAGTTGTACTTTCCTTGCTTGTTCGCGAAGTTCTGCTACGCGTCTATCATATGCTTGTTTAGCTTCTTCGATGCTTTTGTATTGTTTAGTGAAGAGTCGGTTTGCTGCTGTTCTAACTAGCAGCGCGGTTTCTGGGTCTCCTCCAAAAACGCGTGTAGCGTCTTTCAAGTGTTGGTCGTACGCGTGTTTGGCTTCTTCAATGGTTGAGTATTTTTTCATGAAAAGTTGGACTGCTGCTGTTCTTGCTAGTGGCGCGGTTTCTGGGTTTGCTCCGAAGACGCGTGTAGCGTCTTTGTAGTGTTGGTCGTATGCTCTTTTGGCTTGTTCTATTGAACTGTATTTTTTTGTGAAGAGGTGGTTTGCGGCGGTTCTGACTAGTGGTTTTGAATCTTCTTCTGCGCCAAAGATGAGTTTGGCGT
>JAHFHC010000014.1 GCA_023247085.1 Microcaldota archaeon
CTAAAGGCATTGGAAAACCTCGCGAAGCTCGAGCGCACAACGATTTCCAACCTCCTGCGCGACTTGAAGGAGAATCGCACTGGTGGAACTTATATGTCCGTAAGCGTATTTTTCAATAAACTAGAACAAGAGGGCATCCTTGCAAAAGAAGAAGTTGGGCGGCGAACATACTGGCAATTCGCTGACGATGCAGTGGACTTGAAAAAGTACCTCCTGATTTCCGGAACAGATAGTTGGAAGACCACTTAAGGCTAATATTTACTTTTGAGGAACCCGCTTGCGTCTTCGACGTACTTGTGGCTGTGCTCTTTTGTACACTTGTAAGTTTTGTTCGCTGCGTTGAACGTTAGTGGATATGCGACGTCTGTTTTGTTAAAACACTTTGGACACGCTGCAATTGTTAGCAGAGAATTAAAAATTCCTTGCATTATCGGCACGCGTCTTGCTACTAGGTTATTTCAAGACGGAGACGAAATCGAAGTCAACACAGAAACTGGCGTTGTACGTAAATGTTAGCAGCCCCAGCTGCCATATCTGTCGTCGTACCTGCATCTCACGCAGCTGTTGTAGGAACAATATTTATGCGATCCACATTGTGAGTCGGTTGTGCATTCAACGTCTATGCACTGTCCAGAAGAACAAATCTGTCTATAACCGGTACAATCGGAATTATACGAACACTTGCCGGTTTCAACACTTGTAGTATTGTTTGTAACACTAGCTGTGCCACAATCTGCACTGCAACTTATTTGCGTTTCATCGTCATCGCAAATGTTATTCCCGCAATTGGGTTTAATTATAGTGCAGTCTGCTGGGCATAGGTTTGCGTCTTCTCCGCGTTTGCAAGCGCCGTCACCACATACTGCATCAATCGCGTCACTTGGACTACAATCTTGAGGGCAGCTTTGATAAGATTCTCCACCTTCACAAATTGCATTAGCACATGTGAAGTACTTGTCAATTGCTTGTACGTTTATTTGAATCGGAGTTTTAGCAGATCGGCCGCCTTTAGCATCTAAAGCGTATACATTGATTACTTTTGTACCCGCTTCAGCTGAAACAAATACCCATCTAGCCGTGCATACCTCTCTTGAGCCACAGTCGAATGTTTTTGAGTCTGGTTGTTTTGAAAACGTGTCAGTTGATTCCCATACGAAACTTTGTATTCCATCGCTTGATTCAGCTCTAACATCTATTCCAAAGAATTCGCCACGTTTTGGATTAGACGGCTCTACTGTGCTTGAAAAGTTTATATTGCTATTAATTGGTTCTAAGTTTTGTGGCACTTGCGGCTCTGAAGTATTAAGCCTAGTATTGCTAAGGTTTTCAGTATTGGTATTATTAGAACTAGGATAAGTTAGATTTGTACGGTTATTGTTGCTTATAGGTTCATCTGAAGTTAAACAGCCAACTAGCCCTATTGCAACAAATAATGCTAGAATTACAAATATTTTTTTCATTTTAAATTTTGAAAGTTTTGATTATATTTAAAACAATGCATTTACTAACGCTTAATAATTTTAGCCCCGTAGTTTTAACATGCTTGAACACGTTAGACAATTTGACCCAGAATTAGCCGACCTTCTTAATTTGGAGCTAGGGCGCCAGCAAGATGGGCTTGTTATGATTCCAAGCGAAAACTTTGCTTCTCCAGCAGTTTTAGAAGCTGCAGGTACAGTGCTTACAAACAAATACGCTGAAGGCTATCCTGCTAAGCGTTACTATACTGGCAATGAGTTCATTGACCAAGTTGAAACCCTTGCGATTCAACGCGCAAAACAATTGTTTTCAGCTGAACATGCTAATGTTCAACCACATAGCGGAAGCGGAGCAAATATGGCGTGTTATGAAGCACTAATGCAGCCGGGTGATAAGATCCTTGGCCTTAACCTTGCACATGGTGGCCACTTAACTCACGGTTCACCTGTAAATTTTTCTGGAAAAAAATACAATTTCATTGCATACGGAGTTGAAAAAGAAACTGAAGCGCTTGACATGGATGTTGTTCGCAAGCTAGCGATTGCAGAAAAACCAAAAGTAGTGCTTTCAGGCCACACGGCTTATCCGCGCAAGATGAACTTCAGTGAATTTGCTGATATTGCCAATGAAATTGACGCATATGCAATGGCTGACATTTCTCATATTGTTGGCTTATGTTTAGCGGGTGAACATGAAAATCCAGTTCCTTCGCATGACGTTGTAATGACTACAACAACTAAAACACTCCGCGGGCCACGTAGCGCCATTATTTTATCAAAAATTATCGATCGATTACAAGAAAAATATTGGCCTGGAGAAAAAAAGAATTTAGCTCAACGAATTGATTTCTCTGTTTTCCCAACTTTTCAAGGTGGGCCACTTGAACACATAATCGCTTCAAAAGCAGTTGCTTTCAAAGAAGCAATGTTGCCTGAATTCAAAGGATACCAACAACAAATCGTGAAAAACGCCAAGGCACTAGCGCAATCGCTTATGGATAATGGCTTACGCTTAGTTAGTGGTGGGACTGACAATCACTTAATGATAATTGACTGCTCGAAATTGCCAGTTCAAAACGGTAAAGTTGGCGCACAAGTTCTAGAAAAAGCTGGAATTTACACGAACATGAACATGATCCCATTCGATACGGGTACGCCATTTAAACCAAGCGGAATCCGCCTCGGTACGCCGGCACTTACAACCCGCGGCATGAAAGAAA
The DNA here is from genome assembly GCA_023247085.1 of Microcaldota archaeon. GTDB lineage: Archaea > Micrarchaeota > Micrarchaeia > Norongarragalinales > UBA8480 > JAHFHC01. The sequence goes on from JAHFHC010000014.1 coordinate 2,699, forward strand.
AAGAAATGAAACAAATCGGAGAATGGATTGCCCAACTCTTACAAAATCCAACTAATGACGCGCTAATCGCAAAAACAAAGCAAAACGTCAAAGATTTAACCACGCATTTCCCACTCTATTCAGAGCTCAAATGATAAAAAACGCGGCTGTGGTTCAGTGGTAGAATGCGACCTTCCCAACCGATCTTTTTTCTTTCAGAAAGAAAAAACATCGATGAAAAAAGAAAATTAAAGTTTCTGGAGAAAGGTCGTGATCTGGGTTCGATTCCCAGCAGCCGCATTTACTGTTAGGGGTATAAATAAGATTGTTAAATGTGGAAATTAAGCTGGGAAAATATCGTCATTATAACGGTAAAGAATACGAAGTTGTCGGTATAGCCAAGCATAGCGAGACGTTGGAAGAGTTGGTTGTTTACAAGGCGCTTTATGGAGAAGAACAACTTTGGGTTAGACCCCTAAAAATGTTTAAAGAAACCGTCATTGTGGAAGGCATCCAAAAACCAAGGTTTGAATTCATTGAATAGAGCGTTTGAATACCTTGCGTCGTATTTAACCTGCGGGGTTATGCCCGTAGGTTTTTTATACTTCGATTACCCAATTGTTCATACTTAGTATGATGTTTTTATTAGTGTTTTTATAGCGTTTAGAGGATGGTTTCAAATGAAAATTAAAAAAGCGGTTATTCCTGCGGCTGGGTTTGGCACTCGTTTCTTGCCAGCTACTAAAGCTATGCCTAAAGAGATGCTTCCGATTATTGACAAGCCAGCTATTCAATATGTTGTAGAAGAGGCAATTGATGCTGGCATTGAGGATATAATTATCATTACTGGCAGGGGCAAACACGCAATCGAAGATCATTTCGACAAGAGTATTGAATTAGAGCATTTGCTTGAAAAAAATAAGGATTTTGAAAAGCTGGAAAAAATTTCAGAAATCGCAGAAATGGTTGACATTCACTACGTTAGACAAAAAGTCCAGTTGGGTTTACCTGACGCAATCGCAGTTGCAAAAAAGCACATTGGCAGCGAGCCATTTGCCGTTCTTTACGGGGATGACATTCATGTATCAAACAACGGTAAATCTGCAATCAAACAAGTAATTGAATGCGCTGAAAAATACAATTCAAGCGTTTTTGGGGTTACGCCAGTTGACAAAAGCGAAGTGTACAAGTATGGCGTGATTAAAGGTAAACAACTTGAAGCTGGCGTGTTTGAATTAGATGATATTATAGAAAAGCCAAGCGTGGAAAATGCACCTAGTAACTTAGTTAATTCCGGTAGGAATGTGTTTACTCCCGCGTTTTTTGACGCTGTTGAAAAAGCGCCTATTGGTAAAAAAGGCGAGAAGCACATTGACGCAGTTGCTAAAGAAATGATGAAGCATGAAAAAGTAAACGCAAAGCAACTTGATGCAAGGTGGTATCCTGTTGGGGATAAGTTGACGTTTGTAAAAACTACGATTGACTTTGCATTAGCACACGATGAAATCAAGCAAGAAATTAGAAGTTATTTGAAAAATGCTTTAAAAAACTAAAATTAGTATAAAATAAAAAAATGTTTTCAATAGCTAACTACAAAAAAATAGAACGCTAGTACGCTCAGCGTTAGTATTATTTGTCCAGTTATCATAAGCGTTGCAATTTGTTTTTCACTAAATCCTTTTTTCATTTTTAGCCAGTACGGTAGTTTCATAACCACGTGCGTTAGCGAATATATCTCATTGTAAGGTGCTTTGATTGTACCATCGCGTTGCAAGTCACCGTATGAACGTACTTTAAATCGACCGCGTAGTTTAAGTAATGCTTCAACTATCCACGGGATGAAAAGTAAAATGCCGAGTTTTTCTGCGTTTCCAATTATAATTGCGCTTACAAATGCGGCTCCTGCAAAGTAAGTTAGCGAGTCACCAGGCAGCATTTTAGCCGGTGTCCAATTGAATTTCATGAATGCTAGTAAAGTAGCTGCAGCACATAGCGCAATTAACCCCCCTTCAAGTGAATTAGGCGTACCCCTTGTTAATAGAAACACAGCTAGCCCAAGAAGGGCAATTGAGGTTGTTCCACTTTCTACTCCGTTTACTCCAGCTAGCATGTTTGTTGCATTCGAAACGCAAACAACAGCGATTGGTATAGCTAACAATGGATAAAAAATGCCAAAATCTACTACGCCTATTAACGGCAGTAATGCGTTGCTTGTACCTGCGTTTACCGCCATTAGCGGCACTGCGGCAACTAGAGTCAAGAGCGGTTTTTGCCATTGTTTTAGCCCAATGCGGTAGTCAATTGCATCTGAAGAAATTGCAACGCGTTGCGTACGAATGTTCAAATCATCAAAGAAGCCAACCATTGCAATTACTGCAGTTGACAAAAGTGCCGCGAATAATTGCGTTAGATCAAGCGGCGCGTGAGTTAGAAACGTGTTAATGCCAATAAATGTGAGCATTCCGACCAAGAAACCAAAAAAGACGGGTATTCCGCCTGCTTGTGGCACAATTGGTTTACCTTGCTTTTGTTGGTCGGTTCCAATTATGCCAATTCGGTTAAAAAAACGCATGAAGTATGGAATAGCGATGAAGCAAGCGAAGAATGCAACTACTGTTGATGCTACAATTGAATAAATTTCCATTTTTTGTCTAAGTAAATTTAAGTGTTTTACAGTTTATATAACGAAACGTAATTAGCTTTTGCAACTTTACCTATTCTGTTTTTAAACATCAACCGCTACTAGATATGTAGATTTTTGCGAGGTAAACTAGCTTTTATCTTTTATTCAGGTGTTTAAAATGGTTGAATTAATTTCATTACTAGTAACCGGGTTAATATTTGCAATTCCGGGAGTTTTATTTTCCATTGGTTTTTTTTCAGGAACAAAATTCAAGCTACTAGATAAATTATTTGCAGGTATACTGATTGGCGCAGTTGTTGTCCCATTTCTAGCATTTATTGAACAATTAATTTTAGGATTCAGTTTTTCAGTTGGATTAGTGCTTGCCAACTCGCTGCTTTTCTTTTTAATTGGCTTATATCTTACGTATTCGCGTGGCTTTTTTGGTTTATCGCGTGTTCAAAATGTTTTGAAACAAGGCGAAGAGCAACTTCGCAGTCAACCACTTTACTTCCTTGCTCCTGTTTTACTCATTATAATTTTTGCATTTGCATTTTACTTTAGAACCGCTTTTTCGTTTATCACTAACTTTTTTGAATTTGACCCGTATTACTACGCTTCTTTAACTGAAACACTAGTTAGACATGGGAGTATACCGCTAACCAACGACTTAGCCTATTTTCCATTTCAAAAATTCCACCATGAACCCGCCCTGGTTACCTTCATGACCGCTAGTTGGAATGTCGTGTACAATCTTCTAACTGGCTTAGCTTATGACAAAGGCACGTTAATCCTCATCACTAACTTGTATCCCCCGCTTGTAGGCGCTTTACTTAGCGTAGTTGCTTATTGGTTACTAAAAGCACAGTACAATGAAACTGCAGGAATTGTAGGCGCAATATTCTTTGCATCTACCCCCATATTAATTCAAAAATTTGCATCAGGAGTAGCTGAATTACAACCCTGGGGTTTATTCTCCGCGGTTTTAATATTTTCAACTTACCTCCTTGCTTTAAAGTATAAACAATGGCAATTTACTGTCCTAGCTGGCTTTGCAACTGTTTTAGCAATGATAGGCGCTGAACTATTCATTTGGCCAATTGGAATAATGAGCGCGTTTTTCACAATTCAAGCAATTGTTAATTTCTACGCAAACCACCATGATGAAAATTTCTTGATTGTTGCAGTTGCCTTTGCTTTGACAACCGTTATTGGCAATATACTTCACAATGCATATGGCGCTTCGGGCGTTCTTTCATTCGGCACAACCACTTTACTTGCAATTCTCAGCATGATGCCGGCAATTGTTTTTTATTTAATTGAAAGATTCAAATTACCTGAAAAATATCCAAGAAAAACCATTTTAGCTGCTATATTGCTGCTTGGATTTCTAGGATCGCTTCTTCCAGTTTTACCTAGCGGAACAAACGCGGCTTCGATTGCAAGTCAATTTATATCTGGAGCTTCAAGTTTTGCAGGTACAGGCAGCCCTTTAGGAAAAACAATTGCTGAAGAAACCGCAACTGGGTCTGGTGATTTGCCTGGCGCATTTGGCGTACTATCTCCTATAATTTTAATAGTTCTTGCAATTTTCTTAGCTTGGAGCGCAATTGAAAACCTATTAATTCGCAAGAAATACCGAGAAGCGGCAGTGCTTGTGCTTGGTGCATTAGCAATAGTGCTTTTCAGACAAGACATTGCAAATTTTCTATCAATTCTAGGCACTTCAATTAATTTCTCGCTATTTTCTGCTATTGGAAAACTTCTAGCTGCAAATGAATTATTCGCTTACTTGATAATTTCAATTGTATCGGCTATAATTACGTTTATAACTTCAGAACCTGAAAACAGAAGTGAAGTTACTTTACTCACTGCGCTTATTCTTTATCCAATTGCATATATTGGGCTAAATAAAGTAAAATTCTTAGTTCACCTTTCACTTGCACTTGCACTTGGAGGCGGAGTATTAATTGGGGAAATTTCAACTCGGGGTAGATTCTTGCACAAGTTTTTCAAAGTTGAAGAAAAAATGGCTTTTAATTGGACGTTATATTTTGCCATTGTAATTGGATTTCTATTAGTAAGCGTACAAGTATTTGGATTCCAAAATAGAGCGCCGGGGGCAATAAATTCAGCTCAAAGTTTACAAGGTTCACAAATTTCAGGCGATTGGCTTTCTGCAATGAATTGGCTTAGGGACAACACTAATTACAATAACCCAATCTACCAAGCTAAGTGTAACCAAAAGTTTGGTTATGATTGTCGGGTAATAAGCTGGTGGGACTACGGGCACTGGACTATTTTCCTTGGAGAGACAAAGTCCGTACTTGATCCTGGAAATAGTTACCCAAATTTTGACCAAGAAGTTGCATATGGCTTTGTAGACAATCAATCTGCATTTTTAAAGAGTATGGCGTATCACAACGCTTCACACGTTCTAGTGGACTACCAGCTGCTTGATAAGTGGGGTGCTTTGATGTTCTTATCTGGTTCCTGCCAAAAATACGCGGATAATTCAACAACCGTGTCTGGAATAACTTGTCCAAATGCAAGACAAATTGTTAACTGGCAAAATGGCGCAGGTAGAGATCCTTACGAGCTTGATTATTCGTTTGAAAGAATGGAAATAAAAGGTCAATGTCCGTTTTCTCAAGGATTATTACTCGCACAAAGTAGCTTTGGAGCCGTGTATTGTGCTTCTGACTCTCAAATAATTCCAGTTGACAAAAATGGTTTGCGCACCGATTTAGCTCGGACATATAAAGTTATTGACTTACGTAACCCGGTTGCAGAAGTTAATGAAACTACCCATTATTTAATTCCAGTTTCTCAAACTGAATTTATCGACGTTAACCCGGATTTAAGAGTAATTGGCAGAGTAAGTAAAGCAATTAATTCAACTTACATCCGATTATACGTTTTTGAAAATTTACCTGGCTTTAAACTAGCTTTCCGAAGTCCAAATGGAGAAGTTAAAATATTTGAAAAAGAGTGAGAACCTTATGCGCGTGGGTATAATTGGCACTGGCTACGTTGGGCTCATTACAGGAGTTGGCTTTGCACTAAAAGGCAACGACGTGCTATGCCTTGACACGGACTTAAGGAAAGTTGAAAAGATAAACCAAAAAATTCCACCGATCTTCGAAGCGGGTTTAACTGAATCACTTGAAAAGTTAGTTCCAACTAAACTAATTGCCACTTCCGATTATTCTGAACTTATTCAAAAATCTGAAGTCATTTTTTTATGCGTAGGCACCCCTTCTGAACAAAATGGAGACCAAGCACTTAATCCACTCTTATCTGCAGTAACTAGTGTTGGAGTTGAATTAGCCAAAACAAGTGGGTTTAAAGTAATTGTTATTAAGAGTACGGTGCTTCCTGGTTCAACTTTGGAAAAAATAGCGCCTTTACTTGAAGCCAAGAGTGGAAAAAAAACCGGGATTGATTTCGGCATTGCTATGAATCCGGAATTTTTGCGTGAAGGAAAAGCGCTAGCTGATTTTCTTAACCCTGACCGTATAGTAATTGGAGTAACTGATCAACAAAGCAAAAAAACTTTAACTCAACTTTACAAGAACTTTGATTCCCCAATCATGTTAACTGCAATAAATGCTGCTGAAATGATAAAGTACGCTAGTAATGCATTTCTAGCAATGAAAATCTCTTACATAAACGAAATTGGTTCAATTTGCAAAACAATGTGCATAGATACTTATGAAGTTGCACAAGGTATAGGGATGGATAAACGAATAGGTACTTCGTTTTTACGTGCTGGACTTGGTTGGGGCGGTTCTTGCTTTCCAAAAGACATTAAAGCGCTAACTGCTTTTGCTAAAGCAAAACAAGTAAAGCCAAAAATGCTAGAAGCAATAGCAGAAGTAAACTCACAACAACCCCACGCAGTAGTAGAAGTAGCAAAACGTTTATCCAAAAATAAAACAGTTGCCGTACTTGGTCTTGCATTTAAATCAGACACTGACGATGTACGTGAAGGCCAATCAATTCCGCTTGTTTCCCTATTAGTTAAAAATAAGTTCAAGGTATTCGTTTTTGACCCTGAAGCAATCGATAATTTCAAACAAGCAGTTAAACCCATATTAAAAGAAAATGAAATCACTTATTGTACAACTAGTCAAGTTGCAATAGATTCAGCTGACTGCATAATAATTGCAACTGAGTGGCCAGAATTTGAAGAACTTCAATACGGCAAAAAAACAGTTATAGATTGCCGAAATGCTTTTACTTTAGCTAATAGACCAAGTAATTATGTGGGGTTATATTGGTGAATCAAATGCACGTTTTAGTAACCGGCGCCGCTGGTTTTATTGGATCGCATTTATGTGACTACTTATTATCAAAAGGTCACGTTGTGGTTGGAGTTGACAATCTGATAACTGGTAATATGGATAATTTATGTGATGCGTCTAAAAATAAACATTTTAAGTTCGAAAAAAATAGATGTTTGTAAAAAATTGCCAGCAGAAAAATTTGATTGGATTTTTAACGCCGCTTCACTTGCAAGTCCAAGGCACTATTATGCATATCCAATTGAAACCCTTTTAGTTGGCAGTCAAGGGTTATTAAATTGCCTTGAAAAAGCAGTTAGAGATAACTCACGCGTATTATATTTTTCCACTTCTGAAGTATATGGCGATCCTGAAGTTCATCCCCAGGTTGAAACTTATTGGGGAAACGTAAATCCAATTGGGCCACGTAGCTGCTACGACGAGTCAAAACGCTATGGTGAAGCATTGTGCAAAGCATTTGAAAAAACTAAGGGAGTAGATGTTAGAATTGCCAGGATTTTCAACACTTATGGCCCAAGAATGGCCACAAACGATGGCAGATTAATTCCAGAACTAACGCTCCAAAGCCTAAAAGGCAATGACTTATTAATTTTTGGAGACGGTTCACAAACGCGCAGCTTTTGTTACGTAGATGACTTAGTAGCTGGCCTCTATTCATTAATGGAAACACCTGGGTTAAACGGCGAAGTTGTAAATCTAGGCAATCCAAACGAATTTACCGTAATGCAATTTGCAGAATTGCTCCTAAAATTAACTAATTCAAAATCAGAAATTAAATTTAAGCCAGCAATGCAAGATGACCCGCGTAGAAGGTGTCCAGATACTAAAAAAGCTGAAAAACTCCTTAAATGGCGTGCAACTACGCCATTAAAACAAGGCTTACAAAAAACAATCGACTATTTTGAAACTATAATTTAACGTTTAACCAACTGCCTATAGGTTTTTTTTATTTCAGCTATATTCTTTCCAAGCTCAAATTTTTTCCATGCTAATTCATTTCCATTTTTACCCATTACCATTGCCAAATGCTTATCAGACAATATGTTTGCAATTGCATTGCCAAGCGCTGCTGCATCATTTGACTTCACTAAAAATCCAGTTTTTCCGTTTACAACTAATTCACGAGGGCCACCTAAATCAGATGCAACAACTGGTTTGCCCATTGCGCTTGCTTCAATAATCGGCCTAGCAAAATGAGGTTTTGTAGATGGAAAAACAATTACATCTGCACATGCAATTAATTCATGCGGATCAAGCACAGATGGCATAAAAATAACATTTTCACTTAAGTTGTTCGCATCTATTTCTTTTTTCATTTCACGTTTTAAAAATCCAGTTCGATCCTTATCTTCACCTGCAACTATGCACGTAAAGTGTTTAATCTGCTTCTTCACAAACTTTAATGATTTTATCAAAACGTGCGTGCCTTTCAAAGAAGAAATGCCCCCTAAATGCAAAATTACTGGCCCTTTTTGTAAATGCTTATAGCTTGTACATTTTTTATCTTTATCAAAAACTTCAAAATCAACAAAATTATGCACCACTTTTATCTTAGTTGATGACTTTAGTTTAGAAGCATCATATTGAGAAATTGGAATAATTGCATCAGTAAACCAATCTATTAAATTGCGCAACATGATTTGCCTTAGGCCCAGTAATCCGCCAGCAAGTGGCTCTCGAATATGCATAACTACTTTTTTACCAGCTAGTTTTGCAGCAATTGCAAGCGTTACTAAAGAAGAAGTGTTTAAATGAACTACGTCAGCATTGCTTTTTTGACACATCAAGTAAAACTTTGCAAAGGAAATAGGTTGATAGAATAGCCTAAACCAAAACATTGGATTCAAGATGGAATAATTGCTTACTTCAGTATGACTTAAGTCAAGGATGCTGCTGTCAACGTCGCATTTTATTCCTTCGCGCTGAAATTTTTTTACGATTTCGCCATGATGAATAAATAGTACTTCGGGGGTAAATTCATCTCGAACACCGCGAATAGTGTAGAGTAAGCTTAACGGAGCTCCCCCAATTCCTTTACCATGATGTACATACAAAATTTTCGTCATATTCTTTACAGTATACTCTTGTATATTTCGAACATTTTATTTGCGAGTATCTCGTGAGTATAGCCTTTCAATATTCTTTGTCTCCCTTGTTTAGCTAACTGTTTGCAAAGAGTTTTATCTTGTACAACTTGAATTATTTTAGCAGTTAAGTCGTCAGCGTCCCCTTCTTTAAATACTAGCCCTGCATCTCCTATTACGTTTGGAATTTCGCCGCAAGTTGACCCAATGACTGGCACTTCACAAGCCATAGCTTCTATAACTACGTGGCCAAACTGTTCTTTCCACCATGGCACGGTTTTTGAAGGCAAGACAAACAAATCAAGCGCATTCATATATTGTGGTACTTCGTCGTGAAGAACGCTGTCCATAAATATGGTTTGTTTTGCAATTCCAAGATCGTTTGCCAATTTTACGAGGTTTTCTTTTTCAGCACCGCGCCCGATTATCAAGAGTTTTACTGTTTTATCTTTCAATTTGCTAACCGCAGTTATCAAATCATCCGCGCCTTTTTCTTTCACCGTTCTACCAAAAAACCCAATACAAAACTCGTTTTTGATTCCGAGTTTTTTACGTATTACTTCTCTAGTTTTTAGATTTTTTGAAAAAGATACCGGATTAATTCCAAGTAAAGGCATAACTGTTATTTTGCCTGCGTATTGTTTTTCGCGCAAGATTCTTTCAGCATCTCGGTTTCCACAAATCGCAAAATCGGTATTCTTCAAATTGTATTTTTCAATAGAGTTAAATGGAAAAGGATTTGCATAAGGGAGATTCATCCAAGTGAAGAAGCCCATTTTTGCGCGTCCACCTAAAAAAAGTTTATTCATGCCTATAGCTTGAAAATACGCAACGGAGTTTGCTCCTTGATCAACTTCTATTATGTCCGGTTTGAGTTCATTTATCAGCATAGTAAGCTTTGGAAAATAGAAATATGCCTTTTCATGCCCATTAAGCACTGTTCGTGCCATGCAATGCTTTATTTCTGAATCTTCTGTTCCATCAAAAGTAAACAAGTCATCTTTCCAATAGCTAGGTGTCAAAAGCGTTACATCTGCTTTTTTAGCTAAAAAGTGTAATTTGTCTCGGTTTATTGCAGGCACATATGTTTGGCCAACTATTAGTATTTTCACGAATTTTTTTCACCTTTAGAGAAAGATAGATAAACGTCGCGAGCATAAATACCTTACAAGTTGAATTTATATGCGAGACTTATTTTTAACTATTGGTTTTCCACCAGATGTTGGTGGAATTCAACGCTTAATTTTTGAAGTAGCAAAGCGTTTCAAAAATCCGATAGTTGTAACGCGCTATTTTCCAAATGCTGACGAATTTGATGCAAAATTAAATGACTTTACTATTTATCGTAATTCTGCTAAACATGGTTTGCTATATAAAACCTTGTTTGTTGTATCTCCTTTTTTTGCTTGGTTTTTTGAAAATAAGAAAAATATTGACTTAGCATTTAAATCTAATGAAATTTCGCGAGTACATTGCGCACATATCTTTACTGCATTATCTGGCTTGTACGCAAAATATAGGTATGGCGTTCCATATACTTTGATAGTACATTGCCAAGAAGTTTTCCCATTTTATTATCCCGGGTATAATCCACTTGCTTGGTTTCTTCGCAATTTAGTGCTAAAAAAAGCAGATCATATTTTTACAATAACAAATAAAATGGCAGATTACTTGGGACAAACCGTTGAGCGAAGTAAAATAACCGTGATTCCCTTAGCCGCTGACCCTGAATTATTTAAACCAATGCCAAAAGACAAAGCACTTTTAAAAAAATACAACTTAGTTGGCAAAAAAGTGGTTCTTACAACTTCTCGTTTTGAACCATACAAAGGAATTGATAAAACACTTGAAGCTATTGCAAAAATAGGCGATCGTATTCCTGATTTAAAGTACTTGATTGTGGGTGATGGACCCGATAAAGCCAGATTGCATAAAATGGTTAGTGACTTAAACTTATCTTCAAAAGTTATTTTTACGGGGGGTGTTCCCGATTCTGATTTGCCTAAGCTTTACAACTTATGTGATGTCTATATCTTAGCCAATAGGGATCTTCCTTTAGACGGACAATTAGGGGGCTATGGGCTTGTACTTTTTGAAGCAAATGCTTGCGAGAAACCAGTTGTAGTTGGCAAAGCGCAGTATTTTGATGATGAAGTAATAGTCGGCAAAGGTGGTTTAATAGTTGACCCGCTTAATACTCAAGAAATTGCAGATGCTTTAATAAAAATATTAAATGATAAAGAATTTGCCAAGATGCTGGGGCGCATTGGAAGAAAACAAGTTTTAGAAAAAATGAATTATAATGAAATGGCAAAAGTTATTCAAACCAGAATACGGCAAAATAAAATCGGAAATGCTAGTGACCAAGAATTATAAAGCTGGCTGCAACTAACTTTATTTGTTGAATATATTATGACAAAAAGTGCACTTATAACTGGAATTACTGGCCAAGATGGCTCCTATTTATCCGAACTACTTCTTAAAAAAGGATACAAGGTATTCGGGCTAGAACGAAGACATAGCACAAAAAATACTTGGAGAATTGATCACATAAAGGACAAAATAGAGTTAATAGAAGGAGACTTAACTGATGAAACGTCTTTGCGTTCAGCAATTAAAACAAGTGAACCAGATGAAATTTACAATTTAGCGGCTCAATCTTCTGCAGTTGCCTCTTTTAAGCACCCCGTTTACACTGCAGAAGTTAATGCAATTGGTACGCTTAAACTTTTAGAAGCTGTGCGCGCTTCAGGTGATTCAATTAAATTATATCAAGCGTCAACAAGCGACTTGTATGGAAAAATACAGCAAAAACCACAAAACGAGTTAACTCCCTTTCATCCAGTTACTCCCTATGGCGTTGCAAAATTGTTTGCATATTGGAGTATTGTAAACTATCGGGAAACGTATGGTTTATTCGCAGTAAATGGGATTCTGTTTAACCACGAATCACCGCGTCGTGGTCTTGAATTTGTAAGTAGAAAAATAACAAACGCAGTTGCAAAAATTCATTTAGGCAAAAAGAAGGATGAACTAGTACTTGGAAATATAGATTCAAAGAAAGATTGGGGATTTTCAGGAGACTATGTGGAAGCAATGTGGTTACTATTGCAGCATAAAGATCCGGTTGATTTAGTTATCGCAAGTGGACAACAGCATTCAGTGCGTGACATTTGTAAATACGCTTTTGAAGCGGTTGGAATTGAAAATTGGGAGGCGCACGTTACTACCTCAAAAGAATTTATTCGACCAGCTGATGCAGATAATTTAGTTGGCGATGCAAGCAAAGCGCGTGAGTTACTCGGCTGGAAACCAAAAACAACTTTCAAACAACTCATAAAACTTATGGTTGACGTGGATATAGAATACGAAAAACAAGGTATTTCAAGAATCTAAATCTCTAGTCTTTTTTCGTATATCTTGACTAATTCTTCTCCATATTTATTCCAAGAGTTTTTTGCAGCAGTGAGTTTTGCATTTTTACCCATTTGCCGCGCTTTTGATGGATTATCACATAAAAATTGAAGCTTTTCTTGTATTGATTCGCTATTTTTAATTGGCACAATAAACCCATTTTTATCTTGTGCTATAATATCTTTTACTCCGGAGTTTTCGCTTACAATAACGGGTAAACCGTGCGCCATTGCTTCAGTTACTACCATTCCCCAGCCATCAGAAAGCGAAGGCAATACTAGGACAGACGAGCTTAGAAAAGCTTCTTCAAGCGCTGACCCAACTAGTTTTCGAACAAATTTAACATTATTCACTTTTTTCATTGGGAAATCGCTTTCGATTTTTCCAATAACAAGCAATTCGGCATTTTTACAGTTTAACTTACTAAATGCGTCGATCAAATAATGCAATCCTTTTGCAATACCCGTTCCGCCAATGAAAAGCACTCTGAATTTCTCGGGTTTTGGTTCTTTTTTAACCACTTGCGGTGCGCCATAAGGTAAACTGAATATCTTTTCGCGATATGACAGTTTATGTTTTATTAAAGAATCTGTAACATAGCTTGACGGTGATAAAATGAAATCAGCTTCGCTATATTCACTATCTTGCTTTTTGATTGAAGTTTGATCTGGCCAATAGTAATGTTTTCCAAGCCGGTTATATTCTGCTTGAACAATTGCATTATACTCTTGCGCTGGAGCAGATCCGCGGTCTATGATGATTTTTGCAATACTTTTTTTCTTTAATTTTCGCATTGTATATAAGGAATAAACTGAAAAACCGTGAAAAATATCTATATCTTGCGATATTCTTGAAGCAACTGCTTTATCAAAAATGTCGTCGCTTAAAGAAGTTATTTTTCTGCGTGCACGTTCAGAAAATGCAATTTGGCGTAATGCAGTTGAAATTAATGGAATCACGCGATAGCTGTGCACTTTGTCGTGGGGTATTTCTTTTGGAATAGCTGTTCCACTGTACAAGGTAAAGTCTACTTTAAGCCGATTGAGCTGTTTAGCTATTTCAATTGAGTGGAATCTTCCGCCAGAAGACAATGCAATTTTCATGGTTCAATCTATTAAGAAGAAATTTGTTTGACTAACTATAAAAACTGGTTGCGTGGTAGTTGGTAATACTAGTTATGGTTTTAAGGTAGTTTATTGGTTTTGAAGTAATTTGTATACCAGTCTATAGATTGTTTTAGCCCTTGTTTTAATGCGGTTTTTGGTTCAAAACCTAAACTTCTGAGTTTAGTGATATCTGGGCATCGTCTTGCAACTGAGCCTTTTGGAGCTGGATTAACCTTAATTTCAGTTTTATAGTTCATTAGTTTGTGAATATCTTTTGCAAAATCAATAATGCTTACTTCAGTTTTATCGTTGCCAATGTGAATTGTTTCATTTGTTGCTTTTGACTCCATGACTAGTTGAGTTGCATGAACCGCATCGTCGACATAGCAAAATGCGCGAGTTTCTGTTCCACCATAAATGTTAAACGGGTTTTCGCATTTCAAAGTACGCACGATAAATTCAGGCATAACGTGATCAAAACCCATTCGTGGGCCGTATACATTGTGATAACGGATAATTACGAAATCTATTCCATAAGCTTTGCCGTAGTTTGCGAATAGTACTTCGCCGGCTAGTTTACTAGCCGCATAAGACCAGCGGGGGTTATATACGTCTTCAATTGTAAGTGGAATATCTTCTGAAGTTGGTATTTTGCCACCAAATTTGCTGATTGTGCTGGCATAAGCTTCGCTTGAAGAGGAAAATAATATTTTTCCTTTTTTTAATTGCACGAACCAATCAAGTAAGTTAATCGTGCATAATATGTTTGTTCTGCTTACGTGCGCGGGTTTATCGTAAAAGTTTTTTGTTCCTTGTACAGCGGCTAAGTGATAAACGTAATCAAAATTTGTGCCTAGTTTTGCAAGTTCTTCTGGCTTTGTTAAATCACACTGTACGAATTCAACGTTTGGCTTTTTAAGAAAAGTTTTTAGTTCATTGTCCATTTTACCGCGTGAAAGATTATCGCATACCACAACAGAATAACCCGAAACAGCAAGTTGTTTACATAATGCAAAGCCAATAAACCCGGCACCACCAGTAACTAATGCGCGTTTCATAAACTATTTTCAACTCCGTAACATCTTGCGGTCTACTTGAACTTTTTAAGCTCCAATTATTTGTTTGATCTATAATATGACTTAGTAGTTATCTCCAATTCCTACGCCAATATACTTGATTCCCATTGCTTCAATCGTACGTTTGTCAAATAAACCCCACCCGTCTACAATTACTGCATTTTTAGGCATTTTTGCAAACAATTTACTGATTTCAGGGTCTAAGAATTCCTTATGATTAATCATAAATACCGCCACGTCAGCACTTTCAATTCCATTTTTTAATTTTTCAATGTATTTTAATCCAAGGCCCTCAATTTTCCATTTTTCAACAAGTGGATCATAGCCTAGTATATTTTTACAATTACCTTTAAGTTCAGTTACTAGATCGAGGGTTGGGCTTTCACGCATGTCATTTGTTGGCGGTTCGCCTTTAAATGCAAAACCACATATCAAAACAGTTTTATCGCTTATATCAAATTTTTTTAATCGCTCAGCGATTCTTTTTGGCGCGGCTTCGTTTACCTGTCGCCCATTTTCGATCATCGTCAATTCTTGCCCGTATTTCGCAGCTGAACTGGCAAAAATGTGTGGATCTTTTGTTAAGCAACCACCACCAACGCCCGGGCTTGGCAATGGAATGTTGTTTCGCTGATAACCTCGATTAGCTGAACGGATCACTTCAAATGCATTAAGGTTTGCTTTTTCGCATAGTTCAGCAAGTTCATTAGCATAAGCGAATTTTACGTCTCGAAATGAATTGTCAACTAATTTAATCATCTCAGCAGCTTCAAGAGAAGTAACTGGCACAATGATCGGGGTGATTTGTTCAAATATCTTAGTAGTTGCTTGTACGCTTTCCGCGTTGATTCCTCCGATAATTTGAGGTAAAATTGTCAGTTCACGTAGCGCTGCACCTTGAATTGTACGTTCTGGGGCAAAAGCAAGGTAAAAATCTTTACCTGCAACTAAACCACTTCTTTCAAGTATAGTTTTTGCTACATTCCTAGTTGTTCCAAGCGGAACTGTCGAACGCAATATTATGGTCTGACCCTTTTTTAGTGTTTTAGCGCAGTTTTGTAAAACCGTTTCAACGTAACTTAAGTTTGGTTTTCTAGTCTTTTTATCAAAGGGAGTTGGAACTGCAATTACAATTACGTCTACGTCACTTTCAAACTCCTGCCATTTTCCTGCAAATAAATTCTTATCAATTCTCTTTTCCAAAATTTCGTTTAGTCCAGTTTCATGCACGTGTGATTTACGGTTCTTCATTGCATCTATAACGCGAGAATCTTCGTCTATTCCATAAACTGTAAACTCTGCCTCTGCCATAACTGCCGCTAGGGTTTGGCCGACGTAGCCCATTCCAACTATCTTAATTTTTTTCATTGTTTTTGGCTTACCATACTAAAAAGTAGCATAGCGTAAACGAGGATTAATATGAAGTATTTGTTCCATGTAATAAATAACTAACTAATACACGCGAAGCTATTTAATTAACTAACGATAATTCTTTCTATAAACAATGATTAAATATAGCCTTATTTTAACCACCCTCAATGAAGAGAAACGCGTTGTTAATGCAATGGATCAATTTGAGAAGTTTAAGCGCAACGATTTTGAAGTCATCCTTATAGACAGTGATTCAAGCGATAGTACTCTTGAATTAGTAAAACAAAAACATTATTCGTTTCCGCTGTTGATCAAAGTAGATAAAAGTGACTTGAATACTGCTAGAAATTTAGGCATCAGTTTGGCAAACGGCGAAATCGTGTCCATTGCAACTGTAGATAACCTTCTTCCAGAAAACTATCTTGACCGCCTTGATAGATATTATAACGAAGGTTATGATGCGGTGTTGTGCTTATATGAATTACCTGTTAACACAAATACTTGGTCAAGTTCGTGGGCATATGCACAACGTAGATTGTTATACGATGGCAAGGAAAATACTGGAGAATTCTTATGGACTGAAGGATTTAGCTGCAGAAAAGATATTGCAAAGCGAATTAAGTTTCCTTACATTAATAAGAATGCTTCTGGCGCTGAAGTTTGGTTTGGTAAGCAGCTAAAAGATATTGCTGCTAAAATTGCTTATGCTACTGACGTTGACGTAAAGCACATTGCGCCGGCTAGTTTTAGTGAATTTTTTCAAGAGAGAAAGAAAAGAACCCGCGGAGCCGTTTTTATAGAGTATTATCTGTATTCGTTTTCTAAACTTGGAATAATGTTGCGTGCATTAGTGCGTATATTGGTTAATCTTATAATGATTGTTCTTTTATTTCCTTCTATTCTCGAAGCATTTAAATTATACCCTAAAGCAAAGGAAAAATCGCTTAAACGCCTATGGTGGTTTTTCATAGCTGGTCAAATTGACTTGTTTGCTCGTGTAGTTGGTAAGCTTGAGGCAATTAATACTCTGCTAACCGTTTCTAGGTAAGTAGATTAATTAGTAATATGGCCAAAAATAATGAATTTAATAAAAATACGCGTGTGATTTATGTGCTTAAAATTAAATATAGTATAAACATTGCAACACTCAACGAAGAGAAAGATATACTCAAAAATTTGGATAATATCGCTAAATGGAAACGTAATGACTTTGAAGTGAACATTATTGATGGCGATTCAAAAGATAATACGCTTAAACTAATTTTAGATAGAAATTATAAATTTAACCTCAGAATTTTTGTAAATAAAGGAACTGGCGATCTTAATACTGATAGAAATATTGGAATTGACATTGCTCGCGGCGAATTTGTTGCTATTATAACCGCGGATACGGTCCTTCCTGTGAATTACTTAGAAAAAATGGATGAATATGTTGCGCAAGGATATGACATGATGCTTCCAGTTGATGCAACTCCTTCAAATACTAATTATTGGGGCGGAGCATGGAATTATGCAGAGCACCATTACTTATATGATAGCACTGCAGGTACGGATAAATTTTTATGGGCAGAGGGAACAATGTTGAGAACTGAAATAGCTCGAAAGATCAAATTCCCTTATATTAACAAAAATGCATCTGGTGAAGATGGATGGTTTGGAAAAAAAATTTTCGACAGTGGAGCTAAAATAGCATGGACAACTGGAACGGGGGTTAGTCATATTGCCCCATCTAGTTTTCCTGAATTTTGGTCACAACGTAAAGCGCGTAGTCGTGGTACTGTTTTTATGCAGTATTATGTTTATCACTGGTCAAAGTCTAAAGTTGTATTTTCAGCACTTTTACGCATGACAGCTAACTTAGCTATGTTTTTATTACAATTTCCGTCTCTTATAACTACTTGGAAATTCTTTCAAAAAGCTCATGAACGTTCGTTAAAAGTATTTGCTTGGCTTTTCTATGCTAATCAAGTTGATCTTTTAGGTAGATTCTGGGGTAAAAAAGAAGGCATTCAAGCTATATTGAAACAAACTCAAGATTATAGACCAGAGCCAAAAGTAGTGCAGGTGAAATGAAAATGATGAAAAAAATTGAAAAATGCAGAATTTGTGCAAAAAAAGAGCTTAAAACAATTTTGAACCTTGGCGATGTTTATGTTTCTGATTTTGTTGACAAAGTCGGACAAGGCATAAAAGCGCCCCTTGAACTTGTTCTATGCAATAAGGCAGAGGGTGGATGTGGTTTACTCCAGCTTGCGCATACAGTTCAACCAGAAAAAATGTACTTTCAATATTGGTACCGTTCTGGAATAAACGAGTCAATGCGCCGTGCTTTGAAGGACGTTACTGTAAAGGCCGAAGAAGCAGCGCAGCTTAAGCCCGGTGATTCAGTTCTTGATATAGGGTGTAATGATGGTACAATGCTTCGCTCGTATGATACAAAAGGCCTTAAGCTATATGGTATTGATCCTGCGCGTAACTTGCGTCAATATTCCGAGCAAGGAACAACAAAAATCATAACTGATTTCTTTAATGCAGCGGCAATCCAACGAGAAATTCCTAATGCTAAGTTTAAAGTGATAACCGCAATAGCCATGTTCTATGATCTTGATACGCCAAACATATTTGTCGAAGATATAACAAGATTCTTAGACAAAGACGGCGTTTTTATCATTCAAATGATGTCTTTGCCTTTAATGTTAAAGACAACTGGGTTTGACAACATTTGCCACGAACACCTTGAATATTACTCTTTAATCGCATTGAACAACTTGCTTGACCGACATGGCCTTCAAGCTTTTGACGTTGAAAGCAACGATGTCAACGGCGGTAGTTTTCGCATTTATATTCGCTTTAAAGGCACAACTGTAGGAAACCATATTCAAGGTGCAAAAGCGCGTGTTTCAGCTATGCTAAAAGAAGAAGCGGACTTAGGTCTGAATGATTTGGCAGTGTATGTTAAATTTGCTGAAAAAATCCAAAAAATAAAACAAGAAGTACGTGGTTTCATAGCAAAAGAAGTAGCTAGTGGCAAAAAAGTGTACGTTTACGGCGCATCAACAAAAGGAAATACGTTACTTCCAGTTTTTGGCATTGACCACAAGTTAGTTGTAGCTGCTCTAGAGCGAAACACTGAAAAATACGGTAAACTTACGGTTGGAACTTGGATTCCAATTATTTCAGAAGAAGAAGGAAGAAAAGCAAAGCCAGATTATTTATTTGTACTTCCGTGGCATTTTCTTGAAGGTTTCTTACAACGCGAGCGAGCATATTTAGAAAGCGGCGGAAAATTCATTGTTCCCTTACCAGAATTTAGGGTTATCAGCGCAGCAGACTTAAAATAGCGGCGAAATTGAAAAGAATATTAAGGCGAGCACGTGAAGAAAAAAGTTTTTGCACTGTTAACTACCGAATATCCCTTAATGGATAGATCCAAGTCTCAAAACCATTTTCGCATTCCTATTGATATAATGAAAGAAGAAGGATACGAATGCGTTGTTATAACCGGGCTAAAAGGTCAAGGGCATGAAGAATCCGACATACGTGTCATACGCACTCACCAACATAATCATATTGATTTTATCAAAGCCATTAAAAGCGTAAAACCAGACTTTTACCACGTTCAAGGTTATTACCTTCCGATTTTCCTTAGCCCATTTTTTTACAAATGTCCCGGCGTTTTAACTCCGATCGGTGAGCCTAATAATCCACTTTCTCCGCTTATAACTAAAACAGATAAAATCGTGCGAAAGTTATGGCCATATGTTGCAAATCGTTATTCCAAAATACTAGCGTTGTCTGGCGCAGAACGTGATGCTTTAATAAAAATTGGAAGCAAACCGGACAAAGTTATAGTAGTTCCACACCCCGTTGACGTTTCGTTTTTCCAACAGCCTCTTAATAGAGATAAAATGCGTAAAAAATACGGCATAAAATCCAATGAAAAACTTATTGTAATGAATGCAATTTACTTATGGAATAGAAAAAATCAACTTATGCTTGCTCGCGTTGTTAAACAGCTTTCAAAAGAATTTAATGTAAAGTTATTCCTCACGGGTAATGACGGGCCAAATGAACGAGGTTATGGAGAAAAACTCAAGCAAATTATGGGCAGTTCACTGACATTGCTTGGAGTTCTACAACGCGATAAAATTCGAGAGATTTTATACGCTTGCGATGCTTATGCTGTACCTAGCTATGAAACACAAGGTTTAGGCCCACTTGAAGCCGCAGCTGCAGGTTGTAGTCTATTTTTAGCTGATGTACCTGCAATGCGTTATTGGTTTGATGGAATTGCAGAGTTTCACGCATTTAATGATGAAAATGCATTAGGATCCCAGTTGCGTAA
>JAHFHC010000031.1 GCA_023247085.1 Microcaldota archaeon
AATTAAAGAAACTTCATCCAAAGACTCATTACTCTCAACCGCAACCACCATACTATCATTAACCAAAGTACTTCCCTGACTCGGCGTCGAACCAACAAAACCCACAGAAAGCAAAACAGGAACATGCGTAAAAGTAACGTTCCGCGCATTACTCAACGGAGTGTTATTGAAAATCGGAGTATACAAATAGTTACCTGGGCGTATGCGATTAATTGTAACTGTAAACTGAGTCGAAGACAAACGTGTCATTGCCAAATTAGTCGAAACATTCTGCTCAAGACTCTGCCACAATAAATCTACACCGGTAAGCGGCTTGTTCGAAACAACCGTAAGAGTCACATTGTTCTTCTCAGATAACGTTATTCCATCTGCAGGTGTAGGGTCAACAAAAACCGCAGCTGCAGGCACAAAAGTAACTGAAACATTCCCCGAATCACTTAACTGAGTGTTATTGAAAACCGGAACATACGAATAGACACCAGGTAATATATCATTAATTGACAGCACAAACTGAGTAGGAGACAACTGTATCATATGCAAAGTAGTCAAAACATTACGCTCAACATCCGCCCACAACAACTCCACACTCGATAACGGCTTATTAGCACTGACTGCAATCGTTACATTATTTGACTCAGAAAGTGTTGCCCCGTTTTCGGGGGTAGGATCAACAAAAATTGCTGACGCCGGCACAAAAGACACTGAAACATTTCTCGAATTAGCTAAAAGAGTACCATTGAAAACCGGAACAAAAGAATAAACGCCTACTGGCAAATCATTCAAAGTAAACGTAAACTCAGTGGGAGAAACCGAAACCATAGGATACGCAACCGTGACGTTTCGCTCTAAATCCCACCAAACTAAATCCACACTCGACAACGGCTTATTCGCAGTAACAGCAATAGTCGCGTTATTAGTTTCAGACAACATTGCGCCATCTGCAGGTGTAGGGTCAACAAATGCCGCAGAAGGCGGTAAGAAAGTCACTGTAGCGTTTCTCGAACCACTTAACTGAGTGTTATTGAAAACCGGAACAAAAGAATAAACGCCCACCGGCAAATCACTAACGGTTAAAGTAAATTGAGTCGAAGACAACTTCACCATAGAATAAGTAAGCGTACTGTTTTGCTCAACATTACGCCATAATAAATCCACGTTTGCAAGCGGCTTATTAGCACTAACTGTAATCGTTACATTATTCGACTCAGACAACATTGCTCCATCCATGGGAGTAGGATCAACAAAAATTGCTGACGCCGGCACAAAAGACACTGAAACATTTCTCGAACCACTTAACGCAGCGCCATTAAAACTCGGAACGTATGAATAAACGCTCGGCAGCACATTGTTAATCGTCACTGTAAACTGAGTAGGGGAAACTCGCGCCATCAGATACATAACCGTGGTGTTTTGTTCGAGGTTCTGCCAAACTAAATCCGCGCTTGGAAGTGGTTCGCTTGAAGCAATTGCAATGGTTACATTGTTTGTCTCAGACAACGTTACTCCATCTGCAGGCGTAGGGTCAACAAAAATCGCAGATGGAGCAGTTGGCGTTAGAACGGTTATTGTAACATTTCTTTGATTAGTTAGCAGGGTGTTGTTGAAAATCGGAGTGTACGAATAATTGCCCGGCGGAAGGTCGCTAATCGTAATCGTAAACAAAGTTGGATAAAGTTGTGTCATGAGATATCTAGTTAAGTTGTATTGGCCTATATTCCGCCATAGTATATCGACACCTGAAAGCGGCTTGTTCGAAACAATTGCAATGGTTACATTATTTGTCTCTGATAGCATTATCCCATCTTTTGGCGTGGGATCAACAAAAACCGCAGCCGCAGGCACAAAAGAAACTGAAACGCTCCTCGAATCAATTAACTGAGTGCCATTGAAAACCGGAACGTACGAATAGGCACCTGGCGGCACGTTGCTAATTGTTGTTATAAATTGAGTTGAAGAAAGTCGCGTCATAGGGCGAGTAATCGTGTTGTTTTGCTCGAGGTTCTGCCAAACTAACTCAACATCAGAAAGCGCCTTGTTAGAAGTAATTGCAATGGTCACATTATTTGACTCAGACAAAACCACTCCATCCCCGGGAGTAGGGTCAACAAAAACCGCAACTGGCGATAAGATTACTGTAACGTTTCTCGGATTGGTTAAACTGGTGTTGTTGAAAATTGGAGTGTACGAATAATCACCTTGCGGAACGTCGTTAATTGTAAACGTAAAAAGAGTTGGAGAAACCTGCGTCATGGGATACGCAACCGTGGTGTTTTGTTCGAGATTCTGCCAAACTAAATCCGCGCTTGGAAGTGGTTCGCTTGAAGCAATTGCAATAGTTACATTATTCGCATCTAAAAGTATTGACCTATCATCAGGCGTAGGGTCAACAAAAACCGCGGAAGGAGCATATGGAATTAGAACCGTTATTGTATATTGTGGCGAAGTCGTCCTTTCTCCAGTGGAATTCACTACCCCTGAAACGAAAAAGGAAACTGAGCCACTGAGTCCAGTTAAGTTTGCTTCATATGCTTTATTTGTGCCGTATACGCTATTTGTAATATTAGTCATCTGCACTCTGCCTATAGACGTTCCTTGTTGAAAGAAGAGCGTTGCTGATGATAATGCGAAGAATGATGAAACTCGGATGGTTACTTGTGGCCTCCCCGTAACCATATCACGATTTAATGGAGTTGGAGCAACGAACTGTATAAGTGCAGGTGTTCGGTCTACAACGGATCTTAAAGTTTGTTGAGAAATGGTCTGTGCGCTCGAGTATTCTGTTGCAGGCATTGAACTAGTTGCGTTTACTATATAAGCGCCAGGCGCAAGTCCAAAAGCTTTAACCGAATGTGTTTTCTCTAGCGTGTAGTTTGAAATTTCAATATAATTGGATTCGTTGAAGAGTTCAGTTATCTTTACTACGCTCGGTGTGTTTAAGTTTGTATCCCAAGTTACTGCAATGTCATGAACTGGATAATTGACCATTTCAGCTTGCAAGTTAGACATAGATAATTGTAAATTACACCATTGAAAGCTGCTCTGTTTACTAGAATTAAAAACGGGGTTGAAATCTTCGATGAATTGCGATATACCTCTAGTGTCATTTCGCATACCGAATTTAGAACCTACGCTCAATACTTTGCCAGAATAATTGCGAGCTAGGACTTTTGCATACGGGTTTGGACAAGCTGCAGTGTTTACAGTTGCGCCGTATCGCTCGCAAACATTTAGTACATTTCGGATTAGACTAGCATCCTTTGGCATTAGGCGTTCGCTTCCTGCTATTCCGGGTAAAAATTTGCTATCGAGTTTAAGCGGATTAAAACATTTAGTGCAAGCTATTGAGTTTGTTGCATTACAGTCTACTCGGTTTAATTGCGCTTGCGTGTATTGAACTACTTCAGTGTAAACTTGCGGTTCATCGCCTATAGGAGTTGGCGCAATTGGCGGTTTTGGAGTTTTTTCCTGCTTTGGTTTTGGAGTGTCAGTATCGTTAGTATCGCTATTGCTTATTTGACTGGAAGCAGCAAATGTTTTCGCCGCAGTGTTTTTTTTGTCGGTTGCTGGAGTTTGGTCATTTACTGAATCGGTTTTAGTTGTGGCATTGGTTTTAGCTGTTGTAATTGCATTAGCCGCTTTATTCGGATTAATTTTGGTTGTTTCTTTTGCGGAATTAAAAGCGTTTTTGTTATAGGCAAATCCATCACTATTGGGCGCTGCAAATAGTGGTACAGCTAAAGTGATGAGTAAAATTAAAACGAGTATTGTTAGGTGCTTGCCATGAGCAAAAGTCATGGACATATATGTCGTTTTTAGCTTTTTTTAACCTTTCGACTTACTCGCGTTTTTGTGTTTTCTTATTTTTTACTTTGATTTATTTTTATTTATTTTCGCTTTTTCTTCTTTGTAGCACTGTGGATTTTACTTTGCTTAGATGAGCCAAGTGAACTTTCAAATTTTATTAGTTTTGCTATTTTTCTTGTTGCTATGAAGAATTCACCTTCAAACATAAGTGCAAATGCAAGGAAGCCTACTAAAAAGCCAGTTACAAACCAGTTGAACATTCGTTCACTTGCTTGTAGTGCAGTGTTGCTTGTTGCTGATACAACTAAGCGTTGGGGCGAAGTCGGGTAATTGGTTTGCAAGTAGTTATTGGCGAACCACATGCCGATTATTATCAGTGCAATTACAAAGAGTCTCCATTTGATGTTGTAAAACTCGTCGCGTTGCTTGTTGGCAAATTTGTACAATTTTAAAGTGTCATATACTGAAGGCATTTTGTCTGGTTTCATCTCTCATTTTTTTATTTTTTCAAGTTGAATAATCTGAACAGCGAGGGGATTAATAACAATAACGTGGATGAAATGATTGCCCAGCCAAGGTAGCCAATTGCACCGATTATGGGGTGTTCAATTACCAGGTAATAGATGAGTATGAATCCAACTGCCATTGACAACATTGGAGAAAATGGCAAGTGCTCTTTTGCCCAGTTGTAGTAGTAGAACGCTAGCCAAAGTAAAATTATCCACTTTATTATGTCAAGCCAGAAGCCAAATTGTTCAAATAATAGTAACATCAGTGTGGCCTCGCTCCTTCGGATAATAGTTGATTTGCACGTTGTTCGTAATTAGCTTGTTTATGCTGGTGTGCTTTGAACTTTTCTATTTCGTCATTAGTTAATTGTTGTCCATCCATTAGTTTCTTTTGAATGAGAGTCATTTGTGCATCTTCAGCTTGTCCTTCGTGTAAACCAAACATGCCTAAAATCGGGAGTATACCCATATCTATGATGAATTGGAAGTGCCCGGACATTACTATGAAAACGAAGAATAGCAAGACAAGTACAGTTATGGAAATGGCGTGGAAGAGCATAAAGTAAGCAGCGATTACTGCCACTAGGCCAAGTATCACTTGTTGTTCTCTGAACACTACAAAGAGCCAGTAGAGTATGTAGGAAAAAACAAGTATTTTCACAACGAAACCGAGGTCAGCAATAGTACTGAAAACGCTGAGCAAAGCAAGTAATGTAAATGGCGTAGTGAACATTTTTTATGACACCACCACAAAAGGCCTTGCGATTACTAATATAACTAGCAAGGCTAAGCCGAAACCAAAGAACTTGGCGGCATTGCTCCAGTAACTCCACATTGACCCTTTACCGCGATAGTCTAGTATTAAACCAGCTGCAAGCGTAGTTGCAGCAATGCAAGACAATACAAGTGGAATAATAAACAGTAAGTCAAAAAAAGTGAATAGGGTAGGCGCACCGGTCATTAATTTAGATGCAAAGTACCCGTATTTAGCCCCTTCTAATAGCA
This sequence comes from Microcaldota archaeon, assembly GCA_023247085.1. Taxonomy (GTDB): domain Archaea; phylum Micrarchaeota; class Micrarchaeia; order Norongarragalinales; family UBA8480; genus JAHFHC01. The sequence goes on from JAHFHC010000031.1 coordinate 5,319, forward strand.
TGGCGGCTATTCCACCTATTCCAAACAATAAGAGGGAAGCTATGAAGACGAAGAAAAATGCGTTGAATTCGCCAATGGTCTCGCCTGGAGAAAATGCATATGGGGGAGTTACTTTTACTGTTGTCAAGTGCTTTGCGTTTTGGTCAGAATTATAAAAGTAAACGGCGGCGAATGCAACTAGAAACGCGAGTAACGCAACTATAGTTAGGGACTTCATGTTCTACACACGTTTTTACGATGTAGGCGTATTTAAAACTGCGTTGAGAACATCGCTATAGTGGTAATAAGCGGGCTTTTAAAAACATGAAAAAAGTAATAGTTCAATGCTTGACATATTACGGAATTTTCCAACTCAGTGCATTGAAGCAACGAAGTTAGGCCACGGCATCAAAATAAACTGTGGCACAAGCGAAGCGGATAGCATAAATGAGGTTGTAATCGCCGGAGTTGGTGGAAGCGCTTTTGCGGGCGACGTTGTAGAATGTCTTGCAGGTAAAGAAGTGCGCGTCCGGGTTAGCAAGGGTTATTCGCTTCCATTTGGAGTTGGAAAAAACTCACTGGTATTCGCAGTGTCTTATTCTGGAAACACTGAAGAAACTATTTCGGCATTTGAAGAAGCAGTGAAAAAGAATATAGGTAGAGTTATTGGGGTTGGAAGTGGGGGAAAACTAGAGGCGCTTTGTAAAAAACAAAACTTTGCATTCATCAAAGTGCCCGGTGGGTTGCCACCGCGCGGTTCAACGGGTTACTTGGCACTTTCAATACTCAATGTGCTAATTGATAATCATATTATTTCTAGTAAATGGATTGAAAAAATCGGAGTTGAATTGAAAGATAGTGATGCTGAACAAACCGGAAAGGCAATTGGGGAACGAGTGTTCAAAAAAATTCCGTTAGTTTATTCTTCAGATGATCTTGAATGCATTTCTTATGGTTGGAAAATGAAATTCAATGAAAATAGTAAAATCCACGCTTTTGCAAATAAATTTCCTGAACTTGATCACAATGAATTAGTGGGTTACACAAAGAAAAACGGCGATTTTCACACTATACTTGTACGCGACTCTGGCGATAACTTGCGCATAAAAAAGCGTTTTGATATTACTCAGAAACTCATTGAAAGACTAGGCGGCGAGTGCACAGTTGTTAATACAAAGGGGAGTAATTTAGCCTCGCGGGTTTTCTACGCGTTGTACGTTGGCGACTGGGCTAGCTTTTATTTAGCTTTAAAGAACAAAGTTGAAGCACGGCCAGTGGAGATAATTGAAGAACTCAAAAAAGAAATGGAAAAAAATAAACTATAAGTTATAAGCTATAAATTATAGATTTGTAAGTGTGGTACGCTTTTTATTTTTCTAGCTGCTGTAATTGAAATCGCTTGAGAAGCTGCTGCGAGTGTTTCTTTGCCAACTAGGTTAAATGAAGTATTTTCTTCGCCATGCAATTGTTTTATAATTTGAGTTGCTTGTTTTGCGCTTATTAATTCGCCTTTGTAAAAGCTAGCGTAAGTTGATAAGTCAAGCACTGTTTTTTTGTCAACTAGTTTTTTTCCAATTAAATTTTCATCGCACATCGCTATGATTACTGAAGTTTTTTCAGGATACTGCCTCGTGTTTTTCTTATAGTAAATCATCGTTTTGAGCACTTGAATGAATCTACTACGTGTTGTGCGATTATGATGTCATGGTTAAGCGCCTTTGGAATCCCAATTATGACAAGGGCAGCATAAGGGTTGTTTTCCTCGTCTTTGCAATTGTAAAACGCGTAGTGCATTGTTGCTGATTCGCTTGAATAAGTTGATAGAAGTGGCGTGTCTAGCTCGGTTACAATTAACCTGACAGTTTCGCCTTGGCTATTGGTGAACATGCGGTTTGACACTACGCCAGTGCCTTGAACTGATTCTAGCAAGTTTTCGAACTCGTTTTCTGCAGTGGCGGAGTTGTCTGTTATTACTTCTATTGTTTCAGGCAAGGAGTCACCTGCGCCGGATAAAGCTCTGAATTCTGGGATTTCAATTGCTGGTTCTTGTGCGTAGAACCCAACCGGGTACTGTATTGCAAAACCAAATTTTTCATTTGTATACGTGAGAAACTTGTAAGTGGAATTAATTGGAGTTTGTTCAAAGCGTGGTTGAACTGCATCGCTTACTTTTTGCGGCGTTAGTTGTTCCCAGCCATTGAATGCAACTAGCCAAGACGCGATTAAAACAATTGCAGTTATGGTTACAACTATAGATAGCCCAGTTGACTTGCTTGGAGTATTTTTCATTTCAACCATTTTATTATTTTTCAACTCAACTTTTTATTTTCCAGCCAATTTTTTTATATTTCAATTTTTTGATTTCAAATAACTTTTTTCTTTTTTATCCGCCGATTGCTACTGTGCGTTGTTGTGAAGTTGAAGTAGAAGCGGCTGATTCCAGCGCTTTGCCGTCGCCTTCGTCTTCAGGCTTACCTTTTAGGGACGCGATATCGCTGCTTGCTAGTGAAGCGAATTTAAAGTTGCCTTTTAATTCAGGTAACACTGGCGTCTCTGGTAACATGAGCGTGTCGAACAACATTTTTGGCGGAATGTTCGGATTGTTCATCACTACAAATAACTGGTATGAGTCTGAAGCTGAATCGACTTGGTTTTGGACAATGCACGCGTCAGTGTCTGAATTACAGAGGTTTGCCAAATAGAACGATTTCGGTTCATTGCAATTGCCTGTTTCATCTTGCGTGCAGAACTTGTGAATTGAAGGTAATTTTGACGAACTAAATGGGTCTTCAATGTGATAAACCACTAGTACATTCCTTGCATTTGGTGAAACAACCGCTTGGTTTGGCCGGACATCAACATCTAAACCAAGCTGGACACCGATTTGTAGGAGCGCGGGTAAAAGCGCTTTTCCAAATTGCTTGAACTTCGCTGCTCTGGACAAGGCAGTAACGGTCGCAGGTTTAACAGCCGCTTCTGCTTCAGCTACTGCATCTTTTGAATGTTGTTCTATCATAGCCGCTAACTTATCATCTGCTAATTGTTGGATTTCTGCGGGGGTTGGCGCTGCCGGAGCTGCTGAACCAGAAGCAGTTGCAGCTGCTGTAGCTGCTGTATGCGCTGAGTTTAATTCTTGTGCAGCATCTGCTCGCAAACTGGCAACTACCTTAGCATCACTTTTAAGTTGGCTGTCGATAATTGGTTTTATGACTTTTTCGTAGTCCGCTGGTTTTGTAGTTAGTAACTCTTCGTAAAGCGCAAGGCGACTGCTGTCGTCTAATATGCCCCGGCTTCT
>JAHFHC010000032.1 GCA_023247085.1 Microcaldota archaeon
ATTTTTCTTCTTCACTACGCTAGCAATTGGCTTTCTCTTACTTGTTGTTTCCCTTTCGGAACCCGCTGCAGCTAAACATGAAGAAAAAAGCGGTGGTTCACTTTACCCTGAAAAAATGGAAATAAAAATCAGCGGCGATAGTCACGATAGTGGCAATGGCCAAAAAGAACTAGGCGAAAGCGTTGGCGGATTCGTAAACTTCATAGGTGATTTAGCTTTTAGAATATTGCCAAAACATAAAAAATAAGACGAAAAAACCACACAATCAAAAATAAAAGTAAAATAAAGAAAAAAGTAAAACAGAGAAAAAGCAAAAAAATTAATAAAGAAAAAATAGACAAAAAAACAAAAGAGTGAATGCGATTTAGTGTCTTCAATGCAATCTGCTTATTTCCTCGTCGCAACTTTCATACTAGCTGCCTTTATATTGAACATCCAGTGGCTAATGCTTTCCATGCTCCTTTTACTAGCTGCTTTGCTCGTAGCTGGTTCACTTTCACAAAGCAGTGGATCACACGTGCATGGCGATGCAGGTCACCATGGCGCGCCAGAAAAAGCTGCAAAACCACAGCCTCCCTTTATGGATGTACTATTAGCTAGTTTGATAACAAACGAACATAGAAACCAAAAAGAAGCAGCTAAGACCGAGCATGGCGACGACGACAATGACGATAAATCCGATGAGGAACACGAAGAAAAACACGACAAGCCAAAAGAAGAACACAGCGAAAAACATGAAACTAAAACAGAGAAAAAACCAGATTCACATGCGCCTGCACATGGCAACACGACGAAATCCGCGAGCCACGCTAATAAAAAAACTGCAGAACACAGTAACCATGGCGGACACCATTAACGTTTGATACTCGCAAACAAAATTAGTTACTGGTTTGAAATTATTTAGAATATCTTTCCAAGTGCTGGCTTTTCGCTTTCTTGCTTTTTGTTTAATTTAACCAATAAATCCCGGTTTGTCTCCAACACTTTCTTGTTCAATTCTTGCAATGCCTTTAACAACGCTATAATTTGATCAAGTTTATCTTCAAGCGCATCTGCATCGTTGATATTAGTGCGGCTAACTGTTTTCATTAATTCGGATTGCTTTTCGTCCCCGCCGTTAATTATTTTACCAATATCAACTGTCTTCTCCCCTTCACTGTCAATTTTAGTAATTTGAATCCCATCTTGTTGCTTTCCTTCTCCTTTTTCGCTGGATTCTTGCAATATAGCTTTAACTTGCTCTGCTGCGTTTTCAATCCCAAGTTCATTTAAATTAGCAATTATGTCCGTTTGACCCATTCCGGCTTCTTTCATTTGCCTTACTAATAACTTAACATCCGCCATGCCTGAAAAACCTTATAGCGTTTACGTTTTTCCCTCTTTTAAACCTCGCTTTTTGCATTTACTATAGTCGGCTTTTTTATTGTCAAACTTCGTAATACAAACTATATGCTTGAACTCCCGCAGTGGAAAAAACTAGTTGACGTACAAAACGGAGACCACCCGTTTATGTTATTCGAAAAAGAAAATACTGTGTTGATGTTACTTGCAGAAAAACGACTTGACAAAACAATTGGATACACTTGCTCGGCTTGCAAGCCAATTCTTCTAGAAGGCGATGCAGCTAAAATTGAGTCACTTGACATTCCTGAAGAATTACCCGTTGTAAAAAAATCCGCCGGCACTGGCTCCAAAGCTTTTCTAATAACCTCCACTAATTCAAGTTACGTGCAGCCATCTCAAAAGTCAGTAATCATCGCTAGTAGACAACACGAAAAACATTTAGCTTCAATTCACCAAGAAGTAACTCAACTCGCAACTGATGTAACGCTAGTTGAACCGCCAACTGGACAAAACCCATTGCTAACTGATACCTCTCTTTTATTTTCTTATTTGCACTCCTTAAAAACAACCCAAAAACACAACCTGCACCCCGCCCAAAGCTTGATTGGCAAAGATAGAAACGGCGACGCGGTTTACTGTGCTGTACCTTCACTTAAAAAAGGAGTTGTGGTTGGCGGAACGCGACAACAGCGATTACATGTACTGCATTTGTTAACTGAAGAGTTATTGCAACAGAACACAAACGTTGCCATTCTAGACTCAACTAATAGCTTCCTTGGCTTGTCCAAACCAAATAATTTAGAAGTAGCGGATTACGCTGCTTTTTCCCTGCCGGGTCTTTCAACCGGATTTTCAATGCGCGAATTAACTCCCGGCAAAAACGCGTTTGTTTCGCCCATTCATTTTTCTGCTGATTTTTTCGTCTCCGCTTTTGGTTTAAAAGATTCTGAACTCGAAGCCTATTTTGCCAAAGCAATAGAAGCCGGCGGAATTGACAAAGTAAACGAAGCTAAAGCCAACCAGTTCACTCAACTTCAACTCGCTAGAATAGCTAAATTAATTCACTTGTCACTCCAAGGCATTTTTTCGCACACTAGCAGTGGTGAAAGTTCATCTCAACTCGGAAAAGCTATTCACGTGAATCTCTCTAAATGCACTGAAGAAGCAGCTGCGTTTTTCACAATTGGATTCCTTGAACAAATAGACAAAACTAAACCGCTCTTACTAGTTTTTGAACAAGATGATAAAAAAGTACGGCCGTTGCTTGAACTAGCTGCTTCAAAATTCACTGGTTCAAACATTTCTATTTTATGCCACGCTGAACACGAAAAAGATGTACCATTTTACAAAACAGCAGATTTCCAAATTGAAATGCTTGCAAATGACGCGGTAATTACACAAAAAGGTAATGCGCCACAACGAGTAAAAATAAGACCAACTTACTCAGCATGCAGCGAAAATTAGCGTTTTTTAGAGGCGCCGAGTCGACGAATTTTAAGTTGATTTTTTCTAAAACCGGTAAGTAGTTGTGGATTTAACATTAAATATGATTGGCCTTTAAAATTTTGAGTTACTGTTTTTAATTCGTGAACTGCGTCTTGCTGTTCAGACAGTGAGCGTCCAAATTTATCAGGGTCAAGCGACCAAAGCGGAAACTGAAGGTGAGTTACAGCTCGATCTAAAATGCCTCCCACTTTCCGCTGGAGACCACCTCGAAATTTGTATGTACTCCCATCAAGTTTACTAACTGCTCTTAATGCACTGCCGTGTGGGCCGTCAAAAACTTTTTCTCCAAAAACCGACTTAAGCAATAATTCTGCTACTGCCCGTTTTCTAGCTAATGCCCTTTTCTTGCTTGCCCCGGAAGTTGAACTTGCTAAAGCTGCCTTTCTAATTAATGCAATATGTTTTGGATGAGTTAGAAACGCCTCTATCTCTGCATGTGAGCGCATTTCCATAATTTGTAAACCCGCGTGTCTCTTGTATTTTTACTTACTCTTGTTTTTCTTTCTTTGCAGCTGTTTTTTTCTTCATTTCTTCAAGCTTTTGTTCCATTCGCTCATCTACCATTTCATTAATTTGTCTTACAGTTACAAATTCAAGCGGGTTAATCAAGCCAATTGTGTACTTCAAATTGTACAATTCGGTTTTAATAGCTTCATTTTCCGTCATTGCTTTTTCAAACTTATCGCGTAAATTTCCAATGTCTTGGCTTTGTTCAACGTCTACATGTGTAGAATTCCCGTCACGGTTATCTTCTAATTTCTTTAACCGTTCAGTGAGCTTGAACAAGGAATTAGCAATAGTTAAGTTCTGGCCTTCTAAACCCTTGATTTTTTCAGCTAGTAAATTTATTTTTGAGTCAACGCTTTTAACTTCAGCTCTAATTGCGTCAACTGTGCGTACTTCTGCGGGCATATTATTACAAACTACCTCTAAAGATTTAAACGTTGCCTGCCTTTTAATATGTGTACTTGTTTAAATGTCAAAAGCTTTTTTACTTCACATTGACTACGCCGCTACAAAAGGGGCAGTTTTGCGTCTAGTGCTAAAACGTCAAGATAACGGAAAAGTGTTCAGGTTATTTGACAATTCAGCCAAACCCTACTTTTACTTAGTTCCAAATAGCGATGATGAAAACGTAGAGGCAAAAGTGCTTAAAATTAAAACTTTTTATCAAGGTACCGAAGCCAAGCCAGTGTCAATTGAAAAAGTGAAGAAAAAACTAAACGGCAAGGAGATAATTGTACTAAAAGTAATTTGCAGTCACCCTGGTCACGTACCCTTAATTGCTTCTGAGTCAAAACAATTTGGCCAGCCTTTTGAACACCAAATCCCGTTTATTTTGCGTTATTTGCTTGACCGAAAATTAACTCCAATGGATTTAGTTGAAGTTAAGTATAACGGAAACTTAGTTGAATCAATAGCTCCAGTAAATTCAGTTGAATTACCGCCATTGCGAGTGCTTGCATTTGACATTGAAACTTATAATAAAAATGTAAAAAGCGACCCAAAGCGAGACCCGTGCTTAATGATAAGCTATGCAACTGCAAAACGCTCCGGCGTTTTAACGTACGGTAAAAAATTTACTGAAAAATACGTTGAAGTATTAGCAAACGAAAAGAAGATGCTTGAAAGGTTTTGCGAAATCGTAAGGGAAAACCATGCAGACGTAATTGCAACTTACAATGGCGACGAATTTGACTTACCTTTCTTAACCGAACGCGCCAAAATGCTAAAAGCAGACTTCAGGCTAGGTAGAGATAAAGCGTTGCCTAAATCACGCAAAAAAGGAATTAGATTCGCTAGCTCTATAGGTGGAAGAATACACTTTGACGCTTATCCCGTAATCGCTTTTCTTAATTTCATAGGCGCATTTAAACTAGAGCGAATGCGTTTACAAGACGCTGCACTTGCAATTACTGGCAAAAACTTAAAAGCCGATATTGAAAAAAAAGATATCCACAAAATGTGGGATCACGGCACACAAAAAGAACTTGACTATCTTGCTCATTATAGCATAAACGATTCAATTGCGTGCCTTGCAATTGTTCAAAACGTGCTGCCACTGCAAATTGAACTTGCAAAACTAACTGGCAATTTAATGTTTGATTCCTCGCGATTAAGTGCAATGCCACTTGTTGAGCCGTTCATAATGAAAAAATCGCTAGCAAGAGGAGAATTAATCCCAAGCAAACCCTCTTACAGTGAAGTGTCAGGCCGCGACCAAGCGCCAGTTGAAGGTGCATTTGTAAAAATTCCAGATCCGGGTGTATATGAAAAAATTGCGGTGCTTGACTTTAAGTCACTTTATCCTTCAATTATAATATCGCATAATGTTGGATCTGACTCTTACAATTGCCAATGTTGTACGCAAGAGGGTTTTGTTTCTCCACAAGGCCACCGTTTCTGTAAAAAACACAAGAGTATAATTGCGGATACTTTGGAAGATATACTTGATTCTCGTTTTGCAATACAAAAAACAATGAAAACAATGGCGAGCAAAGAAAGCGAGGAGTACAAGCAACTCTATGCCCGCCAATGGTCGCTTAAAATTCTCGCAAACAGCGTTTATGGCTTAACACTTAACCCGCGATTTAGGTGGTACACGCGCCAAGGCGGCGAAGCAACAACTGCATGGGCAAGACAATTTATTCAAGAAGTTAACAAAAAATCTGAAGAAGCTAAATTTACTGTTTTATACAATGACACAGACTCGATTTTTTTACAGTATGAACATGAAAAAGATGTTTTGAAATTTCGCGAGAAGATCAACGAATCTCTTCCAGCGCGCATGGAACTTGAACTTGAAGATTTTTATCCTAGGGGTATATTTGTTGCAAAGAAAGGCGATAGTAAAGGGGGTGCAAGGAAGAAATATGCGTTGATAAACCGAGAAGGAAAAATTAAAATCCGCGGTTTTGAACTTGTGCGTAGGGATTGGAGTAGAATAGCTCGGCGAACACAACGAAGCGTATTAGAAATTTTGCTTAAAGAAGGAAAAGTAGATGAAGCGGTTACGCTTGTGCGTAACGTTGTTGCTGAGTTACAAAGCGGCAAAGTGCCACTAGACGATCTAGTAATAGTAACGCAGTTGCGCAAAAAACCAAGTGAATACGAAATCAAAAGCCCCGAAGTAAGCGCATACGAAAAAGCAATTAAAGCTGGTTTACAAGTGCCAGAAGCCGTTGTATCATATGTAGTAACTTCTAAAGGCAAAACAATTTCAGAAAAAGCCTATGTAAGAGAAATGGCAAAAGACTACGATGCTAATTACTATCTAAACCATCAAATCCTGCCTTCAGTGCTAAAAATACTCAGCGAATTAGGAATAACTGAAGACGATTTAACAACAAACTCAAAACAACACACTCTAGGAAAATGGTAAAGCAGATAAGGGTATGGTAATAACGAGCGGAACTTTTAGTAGAGAAGCTATTGAATATGCAAAAGAAGTTGGAATTGACCTAATTGATGGTAGTAAGCTAAAGAAAATTTTACAAGCAAAAGCGTTTGCTTAAAATAGCTTTATTTGTTATTTTTATTGATGAATAAGCTGTTTGCCGTGTTCTTGGGTTGTACATTTTTGCTTCTTGGTTGTACTACTTCTCAAACCTCGCTTAATCAAACTATTGAAGTAAATAGTGTAAGTTTTAAGGCTGTTGCTTGGGGTTTCGCACCAGAATGGGGGGCTTGGAGACCTGTGGAAGGTTCAAAGGTTCTTTGGATTCGCGTAGTTGGGAAAAATATTGGCGGTGTGCCTCAAGATTTACCAAATGACTTTTCTTTAAAATATAGAAACACTAATGCTCAAACTCCCCCTCACGAAGCTTATGAAGAAAGCGCGGATTTGTATAGCGCATGTGTCGGTTGTTACGTTTATCCTGGCGTCAGTAGAGAAGGCTATTTACTTTACGAAGTACCGGAGAACTTAGTTGGTGGAGAAGCTGCTTTATTTGTCAATGTGGTAGGAAAAGCTTACTACTTGCAATTAGAGAATCCAGAGTCATATTTAGACAAAAAAGTTTCAGTTTTAAATGCAACACTAGACTGTAGCTATGGAGAATATGCTGGAAATAATCGTCAGTATGAGTGCGATTATCTCACGTTATTTTTAGGTAATATTCGCTCACATGTTCCTATTCACGATTATTACGCCAAACTTGATTTAGTTTTGGATGGACGTAGAATTATAGAAAATCATAATGTTGAGATAAAACTAAAACCTAAACAACAAGTAGACTATAAAACCGAGGTTAATTGGAAGTTCGATAGGCAAAGAAACTCATATTTTGAAGATGTTGGTTTGCTTCGAGATTATTCAAAGGAGATTAGTGTTCCTGGCAGGTACATTGCTGAAGTGATAATAAAAAGTTCAGAGGGGGTAATTCTAGGAAATGACAATGTGAGTCTAGTTCTGCCTTCACCACCTTAAGAAATGTGCTATAAAATCAGCTTATTAATTAAGTTCCTCAAGGTGATTGACTAATTTTAGCTAGAGTGGCGTTTGACTTTATATATCTAACAAAATTTTGGACGAAAAAGGAGTTTGGCAGAGAAGGGAAAAATACACATAAAGTTTTACCTTGGGACTTTTGGGCGTGGTTTTCACTAAAAAAGTGCTATCACAACAAGCATACGGGGTGACATTTTTGCCTTTCTGTTATAATCCCTTGAATTTAACGAGCCCTGAGGGATTCGAACCCTCGGCCTATTGGTGTCTCCCGTTTTTCACTGGATCGAAGCTTCGATTTCCCAGCGAAATAAAATTTTTTCGACCGGAACCAATCGCTCTATCCAGGCTGAGCTAAGGGCCCTTTAATTGAAATAATTTGGAACGCGTTTTTTTAATAAGGTTTTTCTTCACGCGTTTTCGTTTATATTAGCCGGAGAATTAGTTTCTTCGCAGTGAAGCGTAATAAGCCACTAGTCCAATTAACAAAATGGCTAGTGCAGCTATTAAAGCAGTTTCCACGTTCACTTCGCCGTTGCCTAGTGTAAATAAGCCAGTTAATCCAATTCCGCCATTTGCTCCGCTTCCAGTGTTTAATGTTATTAGTGGGATTCCTGGTATTGTTACGCCTGGAATTGTTCCAAGCATTGGGGCAGCTAGTTGTTGTGACTGGGTTTCAAGTGACTCGAGTATTTGAATTGTTACTGTGTTGCTAACGCTGGAGTTTACTACTGTTGCACTAACTTGAACTGAGCCTGGCTCGCTTCCAGTTAATACGCCGTTTGAATCAATTGTTGCATAGTAAGTGTTTGAAACATTCCAGTTTACTTCTGGAGTTGATATCTTGTTTCCAAATGCGTCAAATGCGGTTATTACAAACGCAATGTGATCGCCTGGTCTAATTGATGCTGTGCTT
>JAHFHC010000033.1 GCA_023247085.1 Microcaldota archaeon
TAGCCAAAACAAAGCCGGATAAAATTCTAAAATATTCAATTAACCCTCTTGAAGGGATGCCTGGCTGGAAGGCAAGAGAATTATGCAAAAAAGCAGGTTTTGCAAGTGAATTAATCCCAAAAGTGGCAGATGTAATTGAACGCTTGTACAAGTGTTTTGTAGCCACTGACGCTACAATTGCAGAGGTTATCCCATTGTGCTTAAACAGTGAAGGTAATGTAATTGCGGCTGGTGCAGCTATGATTCTTGACGACGATGCGCTTTACCGCCACAAGGATTTCAACTTTAAACCCCGAAGCGCATTTGACCGGTTACCCACTCAACGCGAATTAGATGCAAAGAAAATTGACGAAGGCGACCACCGTGGAATAGCTGGTAAATATATTGAACTAGATGGCGACATCGCCATGATGACTTCTGGCGGAGGAGGTTCATTAACGAACATGGACGCGTTGCTTTTGGCAGGTGGAAAGCCAGCTAATTACACTGAATATGGTGGAAACCCGCCAACTGAAAAAATGTATAAACTCACTAAAGTTATTCTAGGCAAACCGAGTTTAAACGCTTGTTGGATTGCAGGGGGAATAGCAAGCAACACGCGCGTTGACGTAACTTTTGAAGGGATTGCCCAAGCCCTGCGTGAAATTCGGCCAACGTTTCCAATTGTAATTCGCCGAGCTGGGCCAGGAGAAAAAGAAGGTTTTGAAATCATGAGAAAATTAGCAGAAGAATGCAAGTTAGACATGCACTTGTATGGCGCAGATACTCCAATGACTTCAACTGCAAAAATAGTTGTTGAACTAGCGAAAAAATACGCGGCACAACACAAGTCCGAACCAAAAGGTGGCGCTAAAAAATGAGCATCTTAATCAACAAAAATACGAAAGTGTTAATCCAGGGAATAACTGGCCGCGAAGCTGCTAAAGTCAGTGAAGAAATGAAAACTTACGGTACAAAAATCCTTGCAGGTGTAACTCCAGGAAAAGGCGGGCAAGAAGTAAACGGCGTGCCAGTTTACGATACAGTTAAAGAAGCGCTTGCAAACCACAATGACATTAATGCTTCATTGATTTACGTTCCGCCATTTGCAGCTAAAGATGCTTGCCTAGAAGCAATAGCGAATAATGTCAAATTACTTGATGTGATTACGGAGCGTATTCCAGTTTATGATACTGCAATTGTGTTAGCTGAAGCGAAAAAACAACGCGCAACAGTTATTGGACCAACAAGTGTGGGTATCATTACGCCTGGAGAATGTAAACTAGGCCCAATTGGTGGCAATAACCCAGACCGCATTTTCAAAAAAGGAGCTATTGGTGTAGTTTCAAAAAGTGGTTCAATGACGAACGAAACTTCTTGGCTATTGCGTCAAGCTGGCTATGGCCAGTCAACTGCAATGGGAATAGGCGGAGACGTACTTGCAGGCACTCCTTTTCCAGATGCACTTATGTTATTTGAAGCAGACCCCCAGACAAAAGCGATTGTGATGTTTGGTGAACTCGGCGGAACATACGAAGAACAAGCTGCAGAGTTAATCAAACAAAAGAAAATAACAAAACCAGTTGTAGCATTTGTAGCTGGTTTATTTGCAGACCACTTGCCAAAATCAATGCAACTTGGACACGCTGGGGCAATCATTGAAGGCTCAACTGGCAGTCCACAAGCAAAGAAAAAAGCATTGAGAGATGCAGGTGCACTAGTAGCAGAATCGCACCACGAAATCGTAGACAAACTAAAAGAAGTGCTATGATTGATTTCTAGAAGAAGTCACATTACAGAAAACTGAGTTGATAAAACATGACTGAAAAAAAAGTTGAGAAAAATGAAAAAGTTTCCGAGAAGCCTTTCAAAACTGCTATTTCGCAACACGTGGACGAAACTAGCTATATTCGTGGTTATGATTTAAATGACTTAATTGGAAAAGTTACTTTCACTGAACAAATTTTTCTTTTGCTAAAAGGAGAGTTGCCAACTGAACCACAACGAAAAGTACTCGATGCAATGCTTGTAGCTTGTGCAGAGCACCGCATTAACGTGCCGTCAATTGTTTCGGCGCGGTATGCATATTCAGCTGGAAACACTTTTAATTCTGCAATGGCAGCTGGAATACTTTCAATTGGAGATTACCATGGCGGTGCAATTGACAACGCTGCAAAAATGTTCCTTGACAACATAGACAAAAATGCAGAGCAACTTGCAATTGAGCTAAAATCAAGCAAGAAACGCGCGCCTGGCTACGGGCATAAAGTGTACACTACTGACCCACGTACAACAAAACTATTTCAAATAGCAAAGGAGAACAAGCTCTACGGAAAATATTGCGAGTTTGCAGAGAGTTTTGAAAAAGCACTGGAAAAAACAAACAGCAAAAAACTATGTTTAAACGTAGACGGCGCAGTTGCAGCTTTACTGTGCGAACTTGGTATAGATTATAAGTTTGGCAAAGGCTTTTTTGCATTGGCACGCAGTGCAGGCATCGCTTCACACGTGCTAGAAGAGGCGCTTACTGCTCAACCATTTCGAACACTTGATGAAAAAGACGTTGAATATATAGGTACCGCAAAAAGAATTCTACGCAAGTAACGCCTAGTTAAATCAGGGGGGTTTTTAAATATCCAAAAACTATTTCTAAATATGCTAAAGAAACCGAAGCACAACGCTAAAAGTATCCACCAAAAAAACAACCACAATTTACCCGCTTTATTAATAGCAACCGCACTTGTACTCTTACTAGCACTTTTAACACCAAGTTTAACTGGACTTCTAGAAGTCGGCGTTCCATCCTTAACGCAAACCGGTTCAGTCAGCTCAAACTTTTGTTTAACTCCCGTTGCGCCGTCAGTTCTATCAACTGACAGTAACCCCGATTTTGGATTATCTTTTAAAGACGATTCCAACATTGAAACGGTTTACGCGCTTGACAAAAGCAGTCGAAAACTTAACTATTTTTCAATTCCAGGAACCTTGTGGCATTCCAAAACCGTATCTGCGGTTGCAATATCTCGCTCATTACCTTTAAGCTCATCTAGTTTGTACACTATGGAAGTGCCGTTAAAACCCCCGACTTTTGCTGCTGTAAGTACCGGTAATTCAATTGTATATGCTAGTAAAGATGCGTCGTTCAAGTTCGTTAAGAAAACCGATGGTTCTGTGCTTACTGGTAATTTTACAGTTAGCACTCTTTACCAGCTAACTGAAAGCGCGCCAGCTCGTGCAATTGTTTTTGGCCAAAAAGATAAGGTCATTTATTTACTTTCTTTTGCTACGCCGTCAGGTAGTCCATTGTTAAGCATTGATAGGAGATGGACGTTAACTGGCGCGCCAATTCTTAACGCTTATGCAATGTCCGCTTCAACAGACCATTTGCTTTTACTAACCAATGACAGCAATATAATTCACTATTTGTTATCAACAGGCTCCACGCCTATAGGCAGTGTATTACGATCAGAGGGGGATATGTACGGTACGCTTCGAGCTCGTAGAAATCATTTGCCTATGGGCTCATTAATGACTGCGGTTCTTGCACCGAAATCTGGTGCTAACTTTTACTTTGGCGCTAGCGATGGAAAACTTTACAGACAAATTTACACAAATCTAGGTTCACTGCTCGCGCCAGTTCAAGTTGCTAGTTTTAGTGGAAGAATTAAGTCAATTCAACAAACGGATGATAATACTTTATACGTTTTGACAAATACCGCAGTTCACAAATATTTAATTAGCGAGAATAGGGCAACTCAAGTATATGCTTTAGATTTACGCGCCTTAGTTCCAAGCGAATTAGATCACTTTATTCAACTAATTATAAGCCCAAATAAAGAGTTATTTGTTTCAGCTAAGTTAGCCGGTTCAAACGGGGTACAACTCTTTAAAGTTACAAATGAATGTAACGCGGTTGGCCCGTCGCTTAAAACTAAGCTTTCAAGCGGATCAAATTCGAACTCAATTATTTTAACCGTTGTGAAGAATTCAGCGGTTAAACTAACCGCTACTGCTACAGATAGTGACGGCATTGCAAGCATTGAATGGAAACAACAATCTGGTTTCCCTTCAGGGGTTAAGAGAATAGACGGAGCCTATAAGACCACTAACTCTATTGAAAACGTGCTAAATCTAAACTTCACTCAAGTTGGATCTTACAATTTTTCAGTAAATGCAACTGACAAAGGCAACCCAAAGAAAAGCACAGTTTCTACTGTCAAAGTAATTGTGTCAAGCTCTACAGCATCCCCATCTAACCCCGTTACAGTTGTCATAGACACTCCTCCACACATTATAAGAACTAGTCAAAATAAGCCGCCAGTGGTTTCAGAGTCACTGGTTAACTTATCAGTTAGCGCCGTTGCACAAAACTTGAACGATGAACTTACTTTTACTTGGAGTCAAACGACCGGTCCATCGCCATACGGAGATCCATATATATTGAATCTAAAGAGTATTCTGGGCACTTATACTTCGGCATATCGCGTAAATTTAACTCAACTTGGTGAATACAAGTTTAAAGTTACAGTATCTTCCCATTCCTCTAATTTATTAGCCACTAAAGAGTTTACTGTAAATGTTGTTCCAAAAACAGCAGCAACTTTGGATGCCGCAGTAGCGAGTCAAGCGTCACCTGCTTTGTCTGTAGATGTGGTTGGTAATCAATGGGTTACTAGTGGGTCATCAGTTCTTTTAAACGCAACTGCACTTACAAACACTCCGAATGGACAATTGAGTTTCTCATGGCATCAAGTAGATGGGCCTCCGCTATCTGACAGTAGTATAATTGACGGTAGTTTAACTGACGCGTTTATTACACTGTCTTTAACCGAAATCGGTAATTATACTTTTGATGTTACAGCAATGTTAGATCCAAATTGGGACGCACCACTTTTAGCGAAAAAGACACTCGGAGTCGGTGAAGAAATAGCAGTTCCTAACACGCCATTTAAGATAAGAGTTGACCAAGTCAATGCTCCGGCTGGATCGAGTTCACTGCCATCTTGTAACATTGTAGTTTCAGATGCCGTGCACCCTCAAGTGTTAAAAGTAATGGATCAAGATAGCGCAGCGGTTCAGGTGTTTGGATCTATTTATGTTAAAGTGAGTGCAATTGCTTACTCCGCAGTAGCGGGGGCAGTTAACACTTGTGAAGTGTCAGCAGCTTTTCCTTCTTTAATTGCTTTAAATCGAACAACGGTTTTTGTAGTTGATGAGATACCCAATAATGTTGAAGCACTAGCAACCGCAGCCCCGGCTTCATGTGCATTTAACGCGTCGTGTACGTCATTTGAGTACTGTGTTTCTCCAGGAGAAGCAAATTCAGCTTGTACGCCCCTATTTTGTAGCAGTAGCGAGCTTCCAAGAGACCACAAATGCGTGCCAGAAAGTGTGCAAAGCAGTGCAAGTAATGGAACTAGTGGTGTTGCGGTTAACTCGGGTGCATCAACCACCGGATCAACGGACGTATCGTCTGGATCAACTGGTGGCAATTTAGGGGGTAATACTGGCGGAAGTACTACTACTAGTAGTGGCTCTGGCGCGTCAACGCGCAGTCCTAGCGGAGATTCAGGCGGAGCAGCCAGTAGGGGCAGTAGTTCAATTGGTTCAAATATAGAAACCGCGGCAGGTGAAGCTAATGCGTTGGCTCCAAATGCAAGTGCAGTTGACAGGTTAAAAGGAGTGATTACAACCCCGCAAGGTGGCTTAAACCTTCCAGTTGTAGCTGGTGCAGTAATTGTCTTGCTATTGCTAGTTGCGGGTATTTATTTCATGCTAAGTAAGAAGAAGCCGCCTGTTGCCAGTGAAGAACAACCTGTTGAAGAAAATCCTGAAGAAAAAAGTAGCTGAAAGTGATTTTTTCTATCAACTGGGTTTGTAGATTCGAACGGAGCTAAGGGCAAAAGGTTTAACTTCCTTTTCTGCGTAAATTTTAATACTATTTTAACTTTTTAAAAAGGGGATGTTACTTGATTGAAGGTATAGTTGACGGACAGGCATTTGATGTAATAATAGTAGGCGGTGGCCCTTCAGGGTCGTCATGCGCTACTTTTCTAGGCAAAGCAGGTAAAGACGTGCTTTTACTTGACAAAGCTAAATTTCCACGCGACAAAATCTGTGGAGACGGCATCAGTGGCAAGTCAGTTAAAATACTAGCAGAACTTGGGACATTACCGGCAATGTCGAAGTCTGAACACATTGAAATGTACGGCGTAACATTCTCTTCTCCAAAAGGCAGGGTTGTTAAAATTGATTCAAAAGGCAAAAGCGGCGAAAGGCCACCGGGTTTTGTTGCACGGCGCGAAGTATTTGACAACGTTATTTTTCAAAACGCAAAGAAATACGCGCGCACACTTGAAGGTTTTCAAGTAATTGACTTATTATGGCAAGGCGACCAAGTGATCGGCGTAACTGGCTTAGAAACTTCCACTCGCAAGAAGTACTCTTTCAAAGCAAAAGTTGTTGTTGGCGCAGACGGCGCAGCGTCAGTAATAGCAAGTAAGGTTAAACTTGATGAAATCGACGAAGCACATCAAATAGTTGCCATTAGGTGCTATTACAAGGGAGTAAAAAACTTAAACGACACAATTGAACTTCACTTTATCAACGAATTGCTTCCAGGTTACTTCTGGATCTTCCCACTTGCAAACGGAATGGCCAACGTCGGTTCAGGCATGATAACCACTGACTTAAAAAAGAAAAAAGTCAATTTACAAGAAGCAACCATGCGCGCGATTAAAGAGAATCCATTGTTCAAAGCGAGATTTGAAGGTGCAGAACAAGTTACTCCATTCAAAAGCTGGTCACTTCCAGTTGGCTCAAAACACAAAAAAGCACACGGCAACGGCTTCATATTAGTCGGCGACGCAGCTTCACTAATTGACCCATTTACCGGAGAAGGAATTGGCAACGCGTTAGTCAGCGGCAAAATCGCAGCTGAATACATTATAAAAGCATTTGAACAAAACGACTTCACTGCTAAAACACTCAAAGAATACGAAGATGCACTATGGCGAGAAGTTGGCAACGAGTTGAAAACAAGTTATAAACTACAAAAAATCGGCCAACACAAATTCCTGTTAAACCTAGTGATTGACAAAGCGGCAAAAAGCAAAGCAGTTCAAGAAGCAATTTCAAACTCCTTGCTAAACCCACAAGAACGAAGCGCTTTCTCAAACCCACTATTCTACATAAAAGCACTGCTTAGCTAAAATCTTTTCATTTTTTTCCATTATTTTTTCTTAAATGGATTCACTAACCTTATTCCTACATATTTTTATTCTACCTTTCTCTCTTTTACTTAGCAAGGTATAAACTAGTCAAGCGAGGTTGATTTCTAAAAATGGTTTCAAAAGCAATTCCAAAAGTAACTGTGTACTCTACTCCCACTTGTCCATATTGTCACATGGCAAAGGATTTTTTCAAAAAACATGAAGTAAGGTTTAGTGACTACGACGTCAGCGCAAATGTGCCTAAAGCAGAGGAAATGGTGAAGAAAAGCGGCCAAATGGGCGTGCCTGTAATTGACATTGATGGAAAAATCATTGTCGGCTACGACGTACCCGCAATTAAAAAAGCTCTCGGAATGAACTAAAAACACTTTTCTTTTAATATTTCTTCTTATTTTCTTTACTTTTTCAATAAAATAGCTTAATCTAATTATTACAGAATGAGAAAATTTATGGAAAATATTTAAAAAGTAAAAAAGAATAGATCAAAACGCGGGTTGAGAAAAAATTGCGGTATCAAAAATATACGCGTTTGTTTCCGTATGTGTTTTTAATTATCGTTTTTTCTTTGCTTTTGCCTTTCCTTTGCCCTTTTTCTTTGCTGCCAATTTATTCACCTCGTTTTAAAACGATAATATCAGAATGCATCAATAGAATAAAAGGCTATGCGTAAAAAATGCAAAAAATTGCAAATGTTCTTAGCTTTTTTTCTTCAATCTTTTTTTATGTGCATGTAATTTATATTTTTACAGGAGTAATAGGTGGTTTTCCATCCTTAACCGCGAGGATATTATCAATTGCCAGTTTCGTCATTGCTGTACGCGCTTCAATTGTTGCGCTGGCAATATGCGGCGTAAGTACAATGTTAGAAAGTTCTAAAAGCATAGGCGTTAATGCCGGTTCAA
>JAHFHC010000015.1 GCA_023247085.1 Microcaldota archaeon
TCTGTTAATTTGTCTCAGGTTGGTTTGGTTGCGTCTGTTAATGCGGCTATGTTGGCTACTGGTGTTGTGAATGGTACGCATTTGAAGAATGCGTCGGTTAATTTGTCTCATGTTGGTCTACCCGAGTCTATTACCGCGGCTATGTTGGCTACTGGTGTTGTGAATGGTACGCACGTTGCGAATAACTCTATCAATTACTCTCAGGTTGGTCTTGCTGAGTCAGTTAGTGCAGCTGTAATTGCTAAAGGTGTAGTGAATGGTTCGCATATTAAGAATTATTCTATTAATTATACCGAGGTTGGTCTGAATGGGTCGGTTTTGGGCGGTCATCTAGTCAATAATACTATAAATACTTCGATTCATTTGGCTCCAGATTCTAACTTAACTCAAAACATTTCAATTGGAATGGGTGGAAGTGGAATCGTAAAAATCCTGATGGGCGGCGGGGCATGTAGCACGGGTGCTGGTACGTCAGTAACATTTGCAGGTGGTGGTTTTCCAGGTCTCAACGCGGCAAACGTATCTGTCTTTTGCGTTAATCTAGCTGGAGATTCGATATGCACGCCGACTGCAATTACTAATACTGGTTTCGTAGCAAGATGTATGAACGCTACTACTTCAGTTGAGCAGGGCGCTAACCCGGGTAACTTTTCATATCTTGCAATAGGCGGAAGTCACCAATAAAAAGAGTTTGATTTTCAATGAAAAATTTTCTTCCTTTCTTTTTTGTTTTTCTTTTTTTAGGCGTTTCTCTAGTGGCAGCTGGTACGTATGGTGCGAAGTTGTACGGTGCTGGTTCATATGGCATAGGTCAACAACCTGCTGATACTTCCTCTCCAGGTTCTTCAGGCAGTTCGCCTTCACCTTCAACAACTTCAAACGCTTCAACGACTCCGCTTGTTGAGATTCCGGTTGTGAATTGGACTTCAACGCAAGAGGCGCCAGTTGCAAGTGTTAATTCGACGACGGGTTATACTGTTTTGCTTGCTCCAAGTGCGCGTGTTCAAGTTACTGTTGAAAATGCAGTTCACTTTGTGGGTTTAGTTAATGTTACGGGTAATTCTGCGCTTCTAATTGTGCAAAGCGACCCACAGTTAGTTACTCTTAATGCTAATGAAGAGAAGAAATTGGAATTAAGCGGGGATAATTACTATGATTTGTACATTAAGTTAAATTCGGTTAGTAATGGGTCTGCTAGTTTTACGATTAAAACGATTCACGAATTAGCTTCAGGAACAATTGCGGCGAGTAATGCGACGGCATCAAATGAACCATCTGCACAAGCTCCAGCAGCTCCTTCTCCGTCAACTGGTGCTAACTCACCTGCGTTGCCATTGCCTTTAATTGCAGTGGTTGTTTTAATTATTGCAGTAGTTGCGTATTATTTCTTGCAAAATAACAAGAAGCAAAAAGGGCTTTAAGTGCATTTTTTCTTTTTAAATACTTTTTTTTGAGTTTAAAACCATTTTTTTAATTGCGATTGGTTTTTGTCTTCTGGTTCTTTGTACGCTCTTTTTAATGCGTTTTCAACTCTATCGGCAGAGAATTCAAATTCGTCTACCATCATTTTTATAACTTTATCACGTTGCGCGTCGCCGCGTTGTTGTAATTCTTTTTCTGTTACTTCTATTACTGGGGGGGAGTCAAACAATTGGTATACTGGTTGCCAGTCCATTTCTTTGCCTATTTCTTTCAAAATGGAGTCGAAATTTTGGTGTTCTTGCGCGAGTTTCAACGCTTTTTTTGGTCCAATGCCGTAAATTCCTTGGTTGAAGTCAGTTCCATTAAGCATACCGATCCAAATGAGTTTTTCTCGTGTCATTGTTGTTCCAAGTTGTTTTAAACTTCCTTCAAGGTCAATTTCTTCAGGCTTAATTTCAATGGTTATGTTTCTCCTAGCTAGCTTTTTCTTACCTGAGATAGTCAAGTTACGTACAAGTAATGGCGTGCCGAACAATAGAGTGTCGTAATCTTGCGAAGCAGCGGCGTAGACCAACCCTTGTTTTGCCATGTGCGCGCATTGTGCTTCGCCTTCACTTGGCGCTTGTATCCAAGGCACTCCCAGGTAGTCTAGCAGCTCTTTGCTTTGTTCAATTTGTGTGCTTTCAAGCTTAGCCGTTCTTTGGCTGAGCATTCCAGCGCGTTCAACTTCGCCTTTTTTCATAGCTTCGAGCATTTGAGCCATCGCTTCTTTTTTTGCAGTTGCTCTTTCTTCAAGAGTGCGCTTTTTCAATTCGCTTGGCTTGCCGTCAAATACGAATACTGGCTTAATTCCTTTTTCTAATAAGCAACATGTTCGGTAAAAAAGGCCAGTTAAGTGGCTTGTCATTCGTCCTTTTGAATCCATTAAAGGAGTGCCGTCGGGTTGGCGTATAATTGTAATAAACTGGTAAAGTGTGTTAAACGCGTCAATAGCGAGTTTTTTTCCACTTAGTTCAGCTAAAGAAGTTTCGCGTTTTTGCAAAATGCTTCCAATATCAACGCCCATGTTTAATCACAGTTCAATCACAGTTCAATCTATAACGTGCGTACTATAGCTTACACTATTCTATTGCAGCAAACGTAATAAAAACTCCTCTTGCTTAAATATTTCAATGGCTTCGTGCGACATATGTGGTGGAATTTCTAACTTGCGCGCAATTGTAGAGGGCGCTGAAATAAACGTTTGTCCAAGATGTAGCAGATTCGGGCAAATACTGCGATCTGAGAATTCGCGTTTTCAAAGCCAGTCCAGTGCATTTAATTTACCAGAAGTTGAATTAGTTCAAAATTATGGCAAGCTAATTTCAACAAGCCGTACAAGTGCGGGTTTATCTTTGCAAGATGTTGCGCATAAGCTAAATTTACGCGAAAAGGACTTACTTCATTTTGAAGAAGGAAAAATAAAGCCAACTGAAAAAGATTGCCGGAAACTCGAATCACTCTTGCACATAGTTTTAATGAAACAAGAACCCAGCGTAGAACAAAGAGAACAAAAAGGACAAAGAGAACAAAAAGAACAAGAACTCTCTTCACAATCAAGCATTGCAAGGCCAACAAAGAGTAAAGTATTAACTCTTGCTGACGTAGTTGTAATTAAGGATAAGCGAAAGTAAAATAATTTTGAAAAATAAAAGTGTGAATAAACTTTGAAACTACTTGAACTCACTGGCTTACTAGCTTTAATTGCATTATTTTTTTATACTGCATTTTCAACTCTTCCAAACATTGCCAAAATAATCGTAATCGCAGCTTCCCTCTTCGCCAGTGGAGCAATTATCGCGCGTTTAACCGCGTCAAGTAATTACTATGGCTTAGTAATTGTCAAAGGCAAATACGGCTTCAGCTTAATGAAAATGATTGCCCAACGTTATTCGCGAATAGTTAACAATTTAGCTGATTTAGGCTTATCAATTGGCTTTGGCGCGTTTTATTCTTATGCGCTTTTCAAAGCAACTCCAAAATTTGCTGTTCATTTACTCGCATTAATTTTGATATTTGCCGGAGCAGCACTAGCATCTACATCTAGTTCACAAGCGCCGCTAGCAGTTGTTGGCGTTTTATTCGGATTAGCTGGAATGGGTTTAGTTTCAATTGCGCTAAACGCATTTGCGATTTTAACCGTCCCTTCAACTCCTGCTGGTGTACTGCCTGTTGTGCCTGGCGTTACTGTGCCGTGGGAAGCGATTTTTGCCATCATCTTAATTGCAGTTATACATGAAACTAGCCACGGCGTATTGTTTTATATTGAAAAATTAAAAGTAAAAAACTCAGGGGCATTGTTACTTGGCTTTTTACCCATTGGTGCGTTTGTTGAACCAGATGAAAAACAATTTTCAAAACACAACTTGCACGGCAGGCGCAGGATCCTAGTAGCCGGAAGTGCGTCTAACTTTTATACTGTGCTAGTTTTACTCCCCTTTTTCCTGTTAGTTGGTGCATTTACAGCTAGTTTAACCAGCGGAGTTTCAATAACCAGCATTACTCCAAATTCTCCAGCTTCTTTAACCACTCTTTCAACCGGCGACGTAGTAACGGGCATAAATGGCGTTTCAATTACTTCAGTTCAACCATTGGTTGACGCGTTGAAAAAACTAGGTTCAGGCGGCGCAGTTTCCCTTTCACTGTTAAGCGGCAAAACCGTTGATTTGAAGCTAGATGGCCAAGGCAAACTCGGGGTTCAAATTGCCCCGTATGTAGCGCCCCTTAATTCGCTTCAGTATTCCGTTTCCACTTTTTTTGAAGAAGTATTAAAATGGGCCGTGCTCCTCAGCTTAGCACTTGCAACAATTAACTTGCTACCGTTATTTGTAACTGATGGACACCACTTAATTCGGGATGAATTCAAGCAATTGTTTAAACAAAATGAAAAACTAGCAAACTTAACAACAAACGCATTAGCTGGCTTCATTTTACTGTTAATAATAATAAACACTTTGCCGCTCTTTAAGTAAAAAATTAGAGTGCATATATTTTTTTACTCTTTTTCAATAAGCATAATAGCTTCAACAATATCTCCATTGCTTTGCTCTAGCGCTTTTTCAGCTTCTTCTTTACTGCACTTCGCTCGTGCCATAACTAGTTCAACGTCACTTTGTTCGCTTTCTTGCTTGCTTGTTTTTCCATTCTTTTCACTGGCTTTTTCTTCATGAATGTCGCCCATAATTTGAAGTGTTTTTTGTCCACCCATTTCAATCATTGTAACTGAAGGGTTTTCAACAACTAAGTTACCTTCACTGCTTTCAATCACTACTCGAGTTGCCGGAACTTCAGTGTTCTTAATACCCATTTGCTGCATTAGTTTTTTCATTTGACCTGGGTTCATGTTCGGAATCATTGTTAAATCAATACCTCGCTATTTGTTTTATTGCTTTCTTTTATTTTACTATTTTTTTGTTTATGCTTTTATTTTGATGGTTTCTCTATATTTTTAGTTTTAAATAGTTTTTTTAATGCACGGGTAAAAATGCAGGATGACAAGACATTTAATTCCTTGAATGCTTAAAACCTTTACTATGGAAAAGTACAAGTACCTTGACCACAAAGTCGACGTGTTGTTTGAAGCTTATGGTTTTAAACTTGAAGAAGCGTTTGAAAACGCAGCGCAAGCAATGTTTGACACAATGTGCGATACTAATAAACTAAATATGGACGACAACAAAACAGAACGCGTTGAAATAGAAGAAGATGCAGATACGCTTGAAGAACTAATTGTGTTTACGCTTGGTGACTTAATTGCTGAAAGCGATTCACGCGAATTATTTTTCAAAAAATTTAAAGTCACTTCTTTAAAACAAATTGACGGCAGTTACGTGCTAAAAGGTTATGCAATTGGCAGTGAAATGGAACCAGAACTTGGCGGCACAGTTGTAAAAGCAGTGACGCACCACGAGTGCTCAGTGAAAAAAGAAGGCAACATGTGGATAATTCACGTGCTAGTTGATATTTAGCTAGGAAATTAATTATGGCGAAAAAGTAACTAAAGTGAATGCTCTTGCACTTGCCACTCTGCGGCTTCTTTATCGTATTTGCACCGAAACATTTTCAACGCATTTGAGCCGCGTGCAGCAATTTTTGAACGTTGTTCTCTTGACAGTACTCTGTCTGCTTCAAGTAAATTGGTTATTCCTGCATGAAGGCTGCCTAGTCTTATTCCTATTTTTGTATGCCCAGTTTTTTCAGCAAGTGCCTTAACTTTATCGACAATTATTGCATTTCGAACAAATACCATTGGATCTAATTTTCCATACGTTTCAGCTATAGCTCTAGATACTGTTCTATTACTAGCATCTCCAGGTTTTGCTAAATTCCGGCCTGCAAATAAGGGGGCACCAGAGATTGAAATGCCAGTTACAGCGCCTGTTCCTAGTTTTAAAATATCTCTTCTAGTCATTCTTGATTTTTTAATAGCTTGACTAAACACCCCCACTGCTAACGCTGCTGCTGGCCCGCCGCGTAATAATGTAGTGACTATTCTTTCAATTGGCTTTTCTGCAACATCCCCAAACCAAAGTTCAGTGCCGCTTGCTTTAGCTCTTTCGATTATTTCACCAGTTGCTCCGCCCCAATCTAGTAAATGCATAGCAACTTCTTTAACATTATCTCCATGAGTTCCAGTTGTTTCTATAAATATAGCATGTAGTTTTTCAATTGGAAGTTCAACGCGTTCTTCTGCATGCGTATTAAGTTGAACTGAATACAGTCTACTTTTATTCCGAACATTTATTATGCCCATTTATTTTTGATCAACCACTTTAAACCCATCAATAATGACTTTCAAGTCTCTCATTAACGTAGTAGACATTGCACGCAATGCTGTGAAATCATTAGCAACAACTGTCGCAATTAACTTCTCTTTTTTTACCGCTATGCTTATTTTAGCGCGTAAGTTATCTTCATCGGTTTTAGTTTCCTTTAATATTTTAGCAGCTTGATTTGCTTCTTTAGCATCTTTAAATTCAATTTCAAAAATAGTCTTCATGTTTATCTATACACAATACTTTTTATTACGTCTAGGTATTTAATTCATTCATGGTTAAAAAAAGACGCGTAACTGTTGTAAACCAACGCGATGAAATTATTGGTTATAAATTTGATGAAGATTTGCTTCCGACTGACATTTACCGCGTTTCTACATTATGGCTAACTAATTCAAAAAGAGAAGTGCTATTAGCTCAACGCGCGTTTTCAAAGTCTCATGATCCCGGAAAATGGGGGCCAGCTGTTGCTGGAACAATCGAAGAAGGAGAAACCTACGAACAAAATATAGTGAAGGAAATTGAAGAAGAAATTGGGATAACTGAAATAATGTTGAAACTTGGTTCAAAACTTGAAAGAAAAGCAAAATATCACTATTTCGTACAATGGTTCTTTGCAACTCTTGATAAGCCGGCAGATTCATTTAAAATTCAAAAAAGCGAAGTGGAGCAAGTCAAGTGGTTTTCTAAAAAAGAGTTAATAAGCGAGCTTAAGAAAAACCCAGAAAAATTCCTAAGTTCAATTAAAGAATACATAACGCTATTCATGCATTAAAATTTGCCAGCGTTTTGGTCTGCATTTAACTCCGCCTTCTGCAGTTGTTTCAAAAAATCGGTGTTGGTTTACGGCGTCGCTTTTTTGTTTTGGCTTATCAATAAAAGAAGCACGAAATAGAAACTTGCTATCAAATTGTCTTAAATCCAGCCATTTCTCGCCGTTAATGTCAGCATGCAAAACAGAAAAATAGGTGTGACTGATTTATCTATGACTACATTAACTTATATTTTTTTGACTTTCTTCTTTAAAGCAGCCGCTTGTGCTAAGGCAGAATTAAAAAATGCTATTTTATCTGGCTTCACTCTTGCACGGTCTTCTGGCCATAATTTCTTAAACCATTTCCTTACAACTTCTGCATCGATAAACACCCCGCGTCGTGTGGTTTTGCGTGAAGGACTATTGTAGCGTACCTGATCTAGAAAATAAGGTGCGTCTGGCTTGATTGAATCAGTTTCGTATTTTGCACGAACATGAGTTGTAAATAATTGATCTGGAAACGCGGACAATGGTTTACTAATAAAAACTGCAATTGGGCGTTCCACACGCCAACCTAAACGTGCAGTTTCATGTAATAAGAACCCTTCTTCCAATGGCGAGGTATAATCTCGAGATTTTACAACTCTGCGCATGACGACCAAAGGTGCTTTTCTTTCACTAGATGTTATTTCAAATGGTCCAGAAGTGCGGTGAAAAGTTCTTCTACCTGTTGTTAAGCCGCGGTTAGTAGCGGTAATATCTTTTGCACTACTGTGTTCCATTGCACGATTTGCTGTATTTTCTCGATTCATCATCTCAACTACGTCATGCACACTTACTTTCTTAGCATGTGGAAATAATACTAGGTGCCCGTGATTCGTCTTAGCAACAGTAAATCTACTTTCGCTATGTTCAACTTCATGCACAGATTTAACTCGAATATTGTGGTGGTTTTGTTGATGAGCTTGTACCATTCGCCTGAAACTTTTTAGCATTAAGCTGTTAATCCATGGTTTTTAAAAAAGCAACCGGTTTTCTAATGTCCTTCATTTATTCAAGCGGGGCGCTAGCTATTAATAATAAAGAACGCCGGGGACGAGATTTTCAAGCTCTTGCGGTTTTCTTTTCCGTAAGGCTTTTCTTTTTTTAAAAGAAAAGGTTTTTCGAACTCGCAATCCCTTGCGGGAACTAGCTAACTAGTAAAAATGCGGTTTTAGAATTGACTGTTTTTGTGTGTGCAATTCGCCGTTTTTTAACTCAAGGCTAGCGCATTGCCGTTCTGCCACCCCGGCATTTTCGGCAAAAATAATTAGGCGCCAATTGTTTATTATTGCTGTGCCAGCGGGTTTCATTGCCGCTTGGTTCAAGTTAGTTTTAATAACTCAGTGTGATTTATTTTTTATTCTCATGAAATTTAAATTAAAAGATAGGGCAAATCACGATAATGGTAAACCGCGTGTCATTGGGAAGCGTAAACCTAGTCCGACTTTTCTAAGGCATTATGAAAGTGGCAGGCTGCCTTTAGAAGAACAAATTGAGCACAAGATTATATTGCGCCGTTTATTAGCAAATCGTCAAACTGAAGCTGACCTTACTCAGCCAAGTATAAGGGGAGCCAAGGCTGAAGGGCTTAAACTTTCTTTGCAAAACGCATTGCGAACGCTATTGGATAATAGAATTGTGCAGCGTACTCGCGGGGGAGAATCGGTATATTCTATTGCGCCTGACCACTTGACGCACGTTAAATATTATCTTACAAGAAAAGCTAAATAACAACTCAAAAAAATTAGTTCCTTTTTTTTTTTAGCTTAGAGTCATTTCAATGTGAACTGAATAAGGGAATCGCATTCTCATGACTTCACGGAGAACTCGGTCATCTGCATCTATTTCAATCAAGCGCTTATGAATGCGTAATTCCCACTTTTCGTAAGTGTCTGAACCATCCCCACAAGGGGTTTTACGAGTAGAGATCTTTAAGTGTTTAGTTGGCAAGGGAACTGGCCCTTTTATGGCTACGCCTGCGCGTTTTGTTATTTCCCGAATCTGCGAGCATACGTCGTCAAGTTCAGGAACATTTTGACTTTCTAGTTTAATACGTGCTTTTCCCATGTTTCAAAAATCACAAATAAATTAAAAAAAAATCAAAAAGCTAAATTGACCATTTTCTATTTTTGGTTTTTAGCTTTAAGCGGTTGCTTTTCGTGGAACCACTTCTAGAATGATTCCAGCTGCAACAGTTTGCCCCATGTCCCTCATGGCAAAACGGCCAAGAGCGGGGAAGTCGCTGTACTTCTCTGCACAAACTGGTTTAGTTGGTCGAATTTTAACAATTGCAACGTCTCCAGTTTTAATGAAATCGGGGTTCTTTTGCATTGTACCGCCGGTTTTTGGATCTTTCTTTTCAACTATTTCGCTAATTGTACACGCGATTTGAGCAGTGTGCAAGTGAAATACTGGAGTATAGTTCTTTCCAATTGCGGTTGGGTGGTTTAACACCACTATTTGCGCAGTGAATTCTTCAACTACCATTGGAGGTGACTTCGGGTCGCCGATTACGCTTCCGCGTTTAATTGCTTTTTTGTCAATGCCTTTAATTACGAATCCAACATTGTCTCCTGGAATTGCTTGAGTTAATTGTTGGTGGTGCATTTCAATGCTTTTTACTTCGCCTGAAAGCCCTTCTGGCATGACAATTATGTTCGTATTTGGTTTTAAGATTCCAGCTTCAACTCTGCCGACTGGAACTGTGCCTTGGCCAGTGATTGTAAAGACTTCTTGAATTGGCAATCGAAGTGGTTTGTCTGTTGGTTTTGGCGGGACAGTTAAGTTTTCAAAAGCTTCTAGTAAAGTTGGCCCCGAATACCACGCCATTTTGTCGCTTTTCTTGGCGATGTTGTCTCCGGTGTAAGCTGAGTAGGGTATGAATGGGATTGTGTCAACTTTGTACCCCATTGGCTTGAGTTTAGCAACGAGTGCTTGTTTAGTTTCCTCGTATTTTAAGCGGTCGAAGTTAACTGCGTCCATTTTGTTAATTGCAATAATGAATTGTTGTACTCCTAGCACTTTAAGCAAGAACGCGTGTTCAATTGTTTGTGCTTGTACTCCGTCTTTTGCAGAGCATACTAGCACAGCTGCATCTGCTTGTGATGCGCCGGTAATCATGTTTTTGACAAAGTCTTTGTGTCCGGGCGCGTCGATGATTGTAAAGTAGTATTTTTGTGTGTGGAAATCTTTGTGGGCGATGTCAATGGTAACTCCACGTTCACGTTCTTCTTTGAGTTGATCCATAGCAAAGGCGAATTCAAAAGTTGCTTTGCCGACTTTTGCTGCTTCTTCTTTTAACTTACGCAAGTCGTTTTCGCTTAGTGCGCCAGTATCGTATAAAATGCGTCCAACGGTTGTTGACTTTCCATGGTCAACGTGACCAGTAAAAATTAAGTTCAAGTGTGGTTTTTCTGCCATTTTAAATTCCTCCTATAATCTAGTTGAAAAATTTTTTCTTTTTTTTCTGCCGCGCATTAATGGTGACGAAGACAACTATAAGCCGATCTTCAACCAGTCACTTCAAAAGCTAAAACGGTGAATTAATTGAGCGTAAACTCATTTAAAAGCCTTAGCTATGGTCTTTTTCTTTACTGGTTATCTTCTTCGTTTTTGTAATCTTTCTCGGCTAGTTTCAATTTTTGCACTTTTTTGATTCTTTAACGTAGATATTTTTTCTTTGCCTTGCTTATATTTTTGTCGTAATTTGTTATAAGTTGCTTCGCTAATTCTCCCGCTTATAAGGGCTTCATCTAGTTTGTCTGCTAATTCGAGTCTACTTAGCGGTGGTTTGCTTTTTATTTTTGAGAAAAGCGCAACTATCAGCGTAATTATTCCGATGCCGATTATGCTGATGGCAATTACTTGTAATATTCCTGCATTTTGATTGGCGGTTGTTGTTATTACTGTTGAAACAACTGGTTCAGTTTGTTGGCTTGGTGTGCTTGTTAAAGGAAGTGTTGTGTTTAAGTCAACTGTCCGGTTTTTTGTTGGCCGCGGATTCAGAAATTCGGCGTTTAGAGTTTGTCGCGCAGTTTGAAATCCTTCTGCTAATTTTGTCAAACGTAATGCACTGGCGAGTGAACTTAAGTCACTTGAGCGGTTTGCTTCTTGCATATTGAAAAGCGCGTTGCCGTAATAAAGTTCAGCCCAAGGCGATTCATCTGCATTTGCATATATATTTTCGGTTTTAATTTTTTCAATTTCACTTGTAATTATTTGCGGGCTTTTTGTGCTAGTTATGAATGCAAATCTATCAGCTGATAAAACGAATTGCAAGTCAAAAGCAGCTGCAACGTAATCTCCATTTGCTATTTCATGTTTAGCAGTGCGTAAATGCCATTGTATTTCAGTGTCTGTAGATTGGTTGGCAATTTCTTGGCTTTGTACGAGCAAATCAAGCGAATATTCGCGCGCGTTAAATTCATTTATGCTATTGCCATTGATACCTTTACTGTATTGAAATAACTTTTTAGAAGCGTCAAACCATGCTTTGGCGTTGTAGTAGCTGCGTAGATTACTGATTGAAACTGCGTGCGTATTTGCAAATTCAGCTTTAACCTCTTCTAAGCGAGTAGCTGCCCACCAGTAACGTAATTGTGCAGCTGCAACTTGTTCGTAATTCTTGTCATTTATTGGAATCGTTCGGTTATATGTTGTAATTTCGGTTTGTAAATTTGAAACCATGTTCGAAAAATCAGCGGGGGTTGTACCCTCGGCATTTACTGTTTGTAGAGTTATTTTTGCAAGGAAAGCTGAGTTTGCAGCCGTGTAGTAATAGCCTTTATTTGCGGCTTCTTTTGCGTTTTTAATTGAAATGTTTACTGCCCTAAGAACCGCTTTCACTTGATTATTACTATCTTGAACTCCATTCTGTTCTACAACTAACTTAGCTTCTAATTTTGTTAATTCACTTTGTACGTTTTCAATTTCTTCAAATGCAATTTGTTTAAAGTGTTCAGTTTTCTGTGTTGCAGTAAAAGGAATAAGTACGAGTGGTTTAATTGCAAATTCAGGCGCATCTACTGTGCTTCCGGTTTCAGTGTAAGCGTATTTCAATGCGGTTTCAAGCGTTGGTACTTCCACTACTTGAAGTTTGCCTCCAGAAATTTCGCGTGCAAATAAAACATAGTCAATTCCATCGTTGTTACTTTGACCGCTAGCTATAATCATTAACTTAATTTTCTGCGTTTGATTAGCCCCAATTAGTTTTTCTTCTACTCCGCCTACTTTTTCAGTTGTTCCCTCTTCGCCAATTGCGCCGGTAATAGTCATGTCTGTGCGTATGTTTGGCGCGCTTGAATTAGCTAGGTGGAGTAACTCGTTGTAAATGGCAACTGCAAACGCAACTCCACCTGATGGTCCGTCAATAACTTGTGCTTCGCTGTCTATGTCGACATTTATGTCAATATTGTTAATATTCACTTTGCTTAATACACTCGCTGCGCGTGCAGCGGTTCTAATTGAATCTTCGGTTTCAGGCGTTAACAAGGAGCCCTTGATATCCGTGCGAATTTTACCTGTTCCAGGCTGTGCGGTCACAATAAAGGGGGTAATTATGCCTTTACCTTGGTTGTCAACAGCGGGCGCGTAGACTGTTGTGGCTGCATTTGCCAGCGTAGCGCTAGTAACTAATACAATGCTAAATAGCGATATAACAAATAGCGCTGTAACAAGGCTGATTGGAGCTAAGCGTAATGTTTTGAAATTCATAACACAAGTAATGTTTTTGATGCTTTTAAAATTGGTGTTTTAAAAAAGTGCGTGGTCTTTCGATTTTATGTTTTTATTTACCTAGCGTTTTTTTCAATGCGTTTAACTCATGGCTTGAAATAATAAATTCAATTGAACGTAGTTCTGCCATTAGTGAGTAGTAAGTGAGTTTAGCATGACATTTGTTTAGCCCGATATCCGCAAGTTTTTCAACTGATTGTACATAGTTTGGCCTTGTGTCAAATGTTTTGTCAAGCGAATAAACAAGCTTATCTGGCGTTAAGTCAATATAGCCTGTTTTTTCTCCATTGGTTATAACGTATCTTGGCATAGAATAAATAAGGCAGAGGAGTTTTTAAAAGCAGGTGCGCTTAACAATTTCATGGCTGAATTTACAGTTACTCCTTGGGAAGTCAAAGGTGAAGTTGATTACGATAAGTTGATCAAACAGTTCGGAGTCGAAAAGATAAACGACGCTAATTTAAACGCTATAAAAAAACACGCGGGTGAAGTGCACTTCATGCTGCGTAGAAAAGTGTTTTTTTGTCACCGTGACTTAAATTGGTTACTTTCCGAGTACGAAAAAGGAAATAAATTTTATATTTATACCGGCCGCGCGCCTTCTGGAAACGTGCATATTGGGCACTTACTCCCATGGGTCTTTACGAAGTGGCTACAAGATAAGTTTGGCGCAGAGTTATTATTTCAGTTTCCAGACGAGGAGAAGTTTCTCTTTAAAGAAGGGCTAACTTTTGACGATACCTCGCATTATTTGCAGGAGAATATGCTTGATGTTATTGCGCTTGGGTTTGATCCAAAGAAAACTAAATTTTTAGTTGATACGAGACACGCGAGTACAATGTACCGTGAAGCATGCAAAGTTGCAAAGCGCATTACGGTTTCAACTGTTAAATCAAGTTTTGGGCTAAGTGACCAGTCAAATCTAGGTGAAGTTTTTTACACTGCTATGCAAGCAGTGCCGGCTTTTCTTCCATCGGTATTAGCTGGAAAAAATATTCCGTGTTTAATTCCGCATGCTATTGACCAAGACCCGCATTTTAGAATAACGCGTGATGTACTTCCAAAATTAGGTTATTATAAGCCTGCTAGCATCCAGTGCATGTTTTTACCGCCATTAACTGGATCAAGTGGGAAGATGTCTGCTTCAGATGAAACAACTGCGATTTACACAACCGATGCACCCGAAGTTGCGGCAAAGAAGATTAACAAGTATGCATTTTCCGGCGGGCAAGCAACTATTGAAGAACACCGTAAGAATGGCGGCAACCCTGACATTGACGTGAGTTTCCAATGGTTGAGAATGATGTTTGAACCTGATGATAAAAAATTGCAAAAAATTTACGATGATTATAAAAGCGGTGCAATGCTAACTGGTGAATTAAAACAAATACTAATAGAAAAAATGATGATGTTCCTCAAAGAGCATCAACGCAAACGCGAACAAGCGAAAAACAAATCGGAAAAGTTCATGTTTAAACAATGAGGTAATTTACCATGAGTGAACTAAAAAAACTTAGAAAAAAAATGGCTTTAAAAATAAGCGATGCTTTTAAAAAAGCTAATATAGTGCATACTCTTGCTGGTAGTTCTTTGCATGTTGGGTTAGATACTCCTGAAAATTTAGCTGCTTTTGCTAAACTACCTCGTGAACAAATTCAAGGAAAATCAGTGCATGAGATTGTTGCCAATCTAGCTAGGGCAGTAATTTCTGAAGATCCTATTGAGCGTAAAGCTAGAGATGAGCTTATCCTGGATCACAATGAAACGCATCATATTGCTACTCTTGAACGACATTCGGCGGGTTTTCTTGTTCCAGTTCAGCGCCTTCATGCAGTTACTTTAAAAGTACTTCATAAATCAGAAGTTATTCCTTAGATTACCGCTTTATTTGTTTTTTCTTTCTTATGAATTCTTATCTTTCTTCACTGTTAAAACGTTCCCCCCATTTATACGCTTGGGAAAAAGAGTACAAACTAAAAGGCAAATTGTGGCGTGGAATATCAACTTCCTTTGATTTTGTTTCTTATTTGCCAACTGGCGCAAAAGTACTAGAATTGGGCTGTGGCGACGGCAAGACACTTGCGGCTTTGGTTGCAGGAGACTTTCAAATGACTGGCCTAGATGTTTCGCCAACTGCTGTGGATTTAGCAAAAGAAAAAATTGGGAGTAAAGCAAAGTTTGTTGTCGGCAACGCGTGTCATTTGCCGTTTAAAGTCAATTATTTTGATGCAATTGTTGCAATTCACGTTTTTGACCATTTGACAGAAAACGAAAGAAAATTAGCAGTGGAAGAAGTCAAGCGGGTGTTGAAGCCAGGTGGCGTTTTATTTTTCGAAGGTTTTTCTGTAAAAGATTTTCGTTTTGGAAAAGGAATTGAAGTTGAACCAAAAACGTTTCGGCGAAAGAACAACTTGTGGTATCATTACTTTTCTCTTACAGAGGTGAAACGATTATTTTTTGACTTCGAATTGGTTAATTGCGTGGAAGAATGTGTTTCAAGAAGCATATCTGGTCAAAAAGTCGATCGTTGTGCGATTAAATTTATTGGAAAGAAGTAGATTTAGCTCTTGTGCGCATTTTCAAGTTTTAGTTACTTGGCTTCTTGCTTTTGTTCTTGTTCAAGTGCCTTGATTTTTTCGTTCATTTTGTCTGACAATGTTTCAATTTCTTCTGCTAGTTGCTTTGCTTTTGACCCTTTTACTTGGTTTATATGGTGTTTTCCGAATAGTTTGAGTGGTTTTGTGTAAGCACGTTTTTCAATTGAGTAGATGCCGAGCATAGTAATTGTGTAAAACATTATAGGTATGCCGATTAACATGTAGAATATCATGAATAATCTGGAAATTGGGTGTGTTGGGTGTAAGTCTCCGAATCCAACTGTTGTAAGTGTTGAAACAGCAAAGTAGACTGAGTCAACCCAATTCCATCCTTCTTGCAAGTTGTAAAAAAACGCGCCTATAATTATCATTACAACTGCCAAACTAACTGAATAAATGATTTTTTCCCTAACTGAATCCATGTACGGATTATACGCTCCCGATATATATGTTTTTGTTAAATTTTCCAAAACTTTCGATTTTTAATGAAGCTTTTTTGGCTTTCAAGCAAATCCGAGTAAAATTCACTATCAGTTTTATGCAGCCGAGATAGCACCCGCCCTGCAGTTTGCGGGCCAACCCCATAAGTTTCCAATGCGTATAGTGCTTTTGCGCCGTAAGCAGATATCAATGCAGTTGCCTTTGCTGCTTCTAACTTATGTTCTTTATCGTTGTATTGAGCTAATGTTAATTGGCTTGAAGCGCAGTGTGGGCACTTTAGCACGTCGGTTAGTTTTAATTCGCTTAGCAATATCGTTGAGTTATTCTTACAAAAAGTGCAGTATAGTGAAACTGTTTTTTCTTTTAACGTGTTTGCAAATGACTCTAGCACCGCTTCAGTTGGTTCACTAGGTGTCATTAACTCACTCATTCCGCCGAGATCAACTGCATTTTTACCAAGTGGACTCCATTGTTTTGAAAAAATATGTTTTATTGGAATAGTTTTATTTGCAATTCCATTTGCAACTACGCCAGCCTCTTCAATTGATAGACGAGAGTGAAATAGTTCTGAAAATGTTTCTTTCATCATTGGGTTTGAAAGCGGAATCGCTCCAATAATGCGGCCAATGCTTGCCGTGCTTGCTTCCCATTTTTTTGAAATGAAACCAAAACGTTTGCCAACGTGAATAAATTTGTGCCGAAAGAGCCGCGTTGCTGGTAAGGTGGTTTTCAACACGTGCTCAACTGTGTTTTTATTTAATTTCTTTAATACATTTAGCACTTCTTCTCCGCTGACTGGCCTTGAAAATTGTAGCACTATGCTGTAAGGCGATGAACGTGTGCGTAGACTTTTGTCTCGTTGACTTAGCAAAACGGCCAGTACTCGTCCTATTGTTTCATTTGCACGCAAGCCATAAAACGAATGAATTACAATTGAATTATCTTCAACATTTTCTTCAATTAGGATTTGTTTTCCAGGCAAGAAACTAGTTGATTGTTTTTTACGAAATGCTTCTAATACGTTTTGCTCTTCTCTTCCAAGTTTTGCGTAATAATTTGAAGTATTTGTTTTATCGATCTCGCCTGAAATTATCTGCGCTACACTTTGTGCAGTTTCCATTGTAACTGGGATTTCTTCTCCAACCCAATCTGGAATAGCAGCGGTTACTAGCCCAGCTGCTTCTACTACGACTTCGCGTTCATCTATGCTAAGTACTTTCCAAGCTTTGCCTTGTGCAATGAACGTTCCGCCTGTTTCAATAAATTCTGATACAAATGCCTCGTCAAGCACAGCGACATTTTTACGTGTTGCAGCATCGCGGATAAAAAACTTCTTGTCATCGGGAATAGTGCTTACGTTTTCATAATAGTAAAGTTTAGTTCGCGTTCCTTTTGTTTGTAAAAACGTCTCACCGTTTGGCTCTTCAAGAATTGTAATCAACCCGATGTTGCGTAACTGTATGCATGTTGATTTAAAGTCTTCAAGCGTCAGAGAATTGTAAGAATAAGCGCGTTTGGCTATTTCGTAGACTCGTTCCAACTGTATTTTGTTGTACTCAACTAGCATTCCGGTAATAAAATGTGCGAGTACGTCTAATGCGTTGAAAAAATGTTCCGGTTTTTCAAGCTCGCCTTTTTCAGCTGCTTGGCAAATTGCAACGCTTTCAGCTAAGTCAACTTCATCAGTTGGAAGAATAATTCCTTTTGACTCCAAATAATGCTTGTGTCCACTTCTTCCAACTCGTTGCAATAAGCGAGTAACTTGTCGCGGAGACGAGTATTGCACAACTGCTTCAATTGTGCCAATATCAATGCCTAATTCTAAACTACTTGTGCATACGATCGCTTTAACGGCTTGTTCTTTAAACCGTTTTTCTGTTTCTATTCGAATTTCTTTTGAAAGTGAAGAATGGTGAACTGAAACATGGTGTTTCAATGATTCAATTGCATATAACCCGTTTGCAATTGATTCCGCTGCATAACGTGTGTTGACAAAAATCAATGCGCTTTTATGGTCGTGTATTAACTTTTCAATTCTCTGCATGCGTGCAATTGTTGAACTTGGTAAATGAAGTTGACTTCGTAACTTAGCTGCTTCTGACCCTTTTGGCCGATTAATGTATTCTACAGTTAAGCCAATTTTTCTTATTTGTTTTGTCTGGCAAATTACAGTATCTTTTCCAAGAAACTTAGCCACTTCTTCTGGCTGTCCAATAGTTGCGCTTAATCCAATGCGTTGAAAACCTGGTGTTTTTCCATTTAATCGCTCCATTCCTAAAGCAAGCTGTACTCCTCGCTTACTTTCGTATAATTCGTGCACTTCGTCTATAATCAGGTGGCGTACATGCACCAATGCGTCGCTTAGCGTTGGCGCAATTAAAATACTCTGAAGTGTTTCTGGGGTTGTAATTAGTAACACTGGCGGGTCATCGCGTTGTTTTTGCCGTTCGCTTGCAGTTGTGTCTCCGTGCCGAACGCCTACGGTTATTCCGAGTTCTTTGCATAGTTTTTCAATTCGGTTCATGATATCTCGGTTCAATGCCCGTAATGGCGTAATGTAAATCGCGCGTATCCCTTGCAGCTTCTCTCCGTTTTTCTTTGCTTCTTCTTTTTTTTTCAAAATAGCTGAGAAAACTGGCAATAACGCTGTTTCAGTTTTGCCAGACCCCGTTGGTGCAATTACAAGCGTATTCTCTCCTTTTGTGATCACTGGAATAGCAAGTTTTTGAATTTCAGTAAACTCAGTGTAATCTCGGTCAACAACGTGCCTTACATCTGGGTGTAATAAATTTCGAACCATAAATTGAATTAGGCTAATTTGGATTAATTAAAGGCTTTGCGAGCTAATTCTCAATTTTTTATCCCATTTGCGAAAAGATATTATGGTCTGCTTGTTTTCTTATTTCGATGAAACTAGCTTATTCAACTATTATCCACGGGGACTTATTTGCATATTCGGGCAGGATATCAACAGTTATACGCGTAACTGGCGGACCATTTAAAGTACCTTACTTATCTGCTGTTGATAGTCGTGACCCTAGCTTTGCAGAAGAAACTGAATTTTTTCTTGATTTAGCTCTAGAGCAATCTAAGGAAGACGGGGAGACAAGTGCAGTTGTTTTAACTGGAATCGAACCATTGTGGCAAGGCAATGCGATTTTTGAATTGACTAAAAAACTACGCGAAGTCGGTTTTTTTGTTAAAGTTGAAACAAGCGGGTTCTACCCATCTGACTTACGCAGCGTAGCAGATGTTGCTAATTTTGTTTCACTCGACTACAAACACATTCTGACAAGCAATAACTACTTGCCGTTAATTGGCGAGAAGACTAACTTCGACGTATTTCAAAGCAACTTGTTAAAATCGCTTGTTTTCATGGAACACGGTAAAGCATTCAAAGAAGTAAAAACTGTGATTATTCCGGGTATAAACGATTCAGTTGAAGTAGTTGAAAACATTGCCAAAACGGTTCACAATTCATGCGACCAATATACTTTGCAACAGTTTGTCCCTTGGCCAATCCCACTTCTTGACCCGAGATTTGAACCGATTGTCCCGCCAACTCGCTTGCAACTTCTTGAACTGGCTCAATTCGCTCGACAACATGTGGGCAAAGTAGTTGTAAAATGCCATGAATCAGAAGAACAAGAAGTAATACCAAAGACTGCAAAACAAAAATAATATATTATGGTCTTTGAATTTGTTGAAATGCGAATAGTGAGAAAATGGACTTAAAACAATGCAAGAAAACTATTGATTCCGGCTTAAACGCAGGGAAGTTCATCATCGTCATTGGCAAATGCGTTGTGAAGTACGAAGGCAGGGCAGCTAGTAAGCTAAGCGAAGGCGACCGAGCGTTGATAATAAAAAAAGACGGTACGTTTCTTGTTCACCAGTCAAAAGGAATGACCGCGATTAACTATCAAGGCCCCGGAGCAGCTATACTTACCAATTTTGATTCAGATAATAACAAACTCTCCGTTAGTGCAGTACGCAAAACTAAAAACTCTCTTCCTGGAAACGTACGCGAACAAATCGTCGTCACATTCAACACGGTTAACTTCGCCGATGCGTTTGATTTAACTGACGACAAGAAGCTGAAAGTATTCGGCACAGAAGATGAACTCTCAAATTTACTCATGCAGGACTTACACTTAATCGAACCTGGACTTTTACCTGTTCAACAGGAGTCTCCGTTAGCAAAAGGGCAAATTGACATATTGGCGCGAGACAAGAATGGCGCGTTTGTGGTAATTGAAGTTAAACGCAGGCAAGCTGAACTAGCTGCAGTTTCCCAACTTAAACGCTATGTCGAAGAAGTTTCAAAAAAGAAAAACACAACTGTGCGTGGCATTCTATGCGCGCCTTCAATGAGTGAAAACGCTAAGAAGATGCTCGACAACTATAATTTGGAATTTTACAAACTAAATTACGAAATTTCCAACCCCTCAGCAAAAATAATTGGGTTAGAAAAGAAACAAAAGATACTGGGAGAATATTAAAAATTATTTTATTGTGTAATTGTATGCTTACGTGGGAAAAATATTTGACTCGGGAATATTCTTTTCTTTACATTAGCTATTCTACCTATTGCTATGGGCTAATGCGTAAAAAAGTTGGAACTACTATTAGTTTTGACCTAGCTCACGGTAGAGGTTCAGTTGTTTCGCTTTATGGTATTGACGCTGATTTTCAAAATTGCTATACTGAAATAAATGAAATATTAGCTAAAGATGAAAAAGTTGTAGTCAAAATGATGCGTGATTTTGAGAAATTCACTTCGCAATATTATACTATAATTGACCAAATTAACTCTGAAATAAGCAAGAGAAAACTTAAGCAATTTTTGCTGGAGCTAGATGAAGTATTTGTAGAAATTTTATGCAGATATTTGTTTTTTGTTTATTTGGGTTACGGCGGAGATCGGCCATTTATAAAAAAGTTTCTTAAAAAATACGCTGAACAATTTGAAAAAATTCGCAATTGCGGTATTGATGTGCATATGGGTAAGCATTTTCCAAAACTATTTGGCAGATACAATGAGTCGTTTGCATCATCTTTGTATTTATTGTCCAGAGCAGAATTACTACGCATGTTAAATGATGAAAATGTAGATTTAAAACGAATTAAACAACGTGGAACTGAGTATTTACTATTA
>JAHFHC010000016.1 GCA_023247085.1 Microcaldota archaeon
TTCTTCTTGTCTAAATTTTTTTAAAAAGCCTCCGTAGCTCAGGGGCAGAGCGCTTGTCTCGTAGCCATGCCTTTTCTTTAGCAAAGAAAAGGCCAGGCGTGGCCAAAAGAAACTAAACACGCTTTAACTGGTAAGATAACAAGAGGTCGCGAGTTCAAAGACAACTGTTTTTTTCAGAGAAAAAGCAGCTTCGAACAAGTCTCGCCGGGGGCTTTTTCTTTTATCAACGTTTAAATAAACTAGATTCGTTATTCAAAGTAGACAGCAAAATTTATTTTTTTTATTTTCTTTCGGATGTTGTAATTTTCAATGGTGCTTGCAGAATATTTAATCGGAATCATTTGCATTTTGTTATTTGCAATTTTTGCATTTAAACGCGATGCATTAACTGAAGAAGGCACGCTTACTGCTATTATTATTGGTTTACTTGTTTTTATTTTTCCAGCTGCGCCGATTCATGGTAGAATTTGGTTTTCTTTGCTTGCAGTTTTTTTCATTAGTTCCTTTGCAGTTACTAAATATGGCGAAGCTGCAAAAGAGGCGGTTAACAAGCAATTTGCAAAAGGTTCAACGCGTGATTTAATGCAAGTGTTTGCCAATGGTGCGGGCGCAGCGCTAGTAGCGGTTATTTATTATTTTTATCCCTTGCCAAGTGTGTTTTTGGCTTTTGCAGCTATTTTAGCAACTGTAAATGCAGATACGTGGGCAACTGAATTAGGAGTATTATCGAAGTCAAAGCCATTTTTAATAACGAGTTTAAAACAAGTTGAACCGGGGGTATCTGGTGCAATTTCTCGATTTGGCTTATTTGCATCAGCTATTGGCGCTGGTTTAATTGCGCTTAGCGTGGTGCTATTAGTTTACATTGACCAAATTTATTTTGGCATTGCGGAAGTTTTTACAGTTATTCCTGGCGGTGTTTTTAACTTTATTTTATTTGTTACTTTTTTTGGAATTATTGGTTCAATATTAGATAGTGTGCTTGGCGCAACTGTACAAGTGATGTACTATTGTAAAAAGTGTAAGTGTGAAACTGAACGTACTGAACATGTATGCGGTAAAAAAACGGTTTATTTAAAGGGAATAAAGTTTTTCGATAACGATGTTGTGAACTTAGTTTCATCACTAATGGCCGGCGTATTGGCGTTTTTCACTTTTGTAGTGATGTTCGGATACTAAACTAGTAAGCTTTTTTACCGCTTTGTTCGTATTATTTGTATTATAAGTTAAACGCTAATGGCACATGAAGCTATTAATGCACTTTAAAGAGGAATTATCGCTATGACGATTGACAATCAAGTATACGACACTATAGTTATTGGAGGAGGTGTGACTGGCTTTGGAGCAGCTATGTACGCGGGTAGATTTACGATGAAAACTCTAGTTATAGGCGAAAGCATGGGTGGCACAATTATTCTCACGGATGTAGTTGAAAACTATCCTGGGTTCAAGAAATTAACTGGAATGGAATTAGCAAATAATATAGCTGACCACGCGAAAGAATATGGTATAGCTGTTGAAAATGATCGTGTCGTATCTGCAAAGAAAAAAGGTAAATTATTTGAAGTTACTGTTAGTGGTGGTAAAGTTTTTAGGGGCAAAACAATAATAATTGCAACCGGTACCCACTGGAAAAAATTAGGAGTTCCAGGTGAAGAGAAATACACTAACAAAGGCGTACATTATTGTGCTTTGTGTGATGGCGCTTTTTACCGAAATAAAATTATAGGCGTAGTTGGTGGAGCTGATTCTGCAATAAAAGAAGCGCTTTTACTTACTACTTTCGGATCAAAAGTTTACGTGTTTGCTCGCGGTGAAAAAATCAAGCCAGAGCCAGTAAACGAATTGAAATTAAATAAAAATAACAAAGCAACTGTGTTTACTAAAGTAAATGTAAAAGAGATTTTAGGCGATGGTAAAAAAATGAACAAAGTTTTACTTGACCGAGAAATAAACGGGTCAAAAGAATTCCCTTTAGATGCTTTGTTTGTTGAAATTGGCCATTTACCCTTATCGCAACTAGCAGTTGAACTTGGCGTCAAAGTAAACGCAAAAGGAGAAATTCCAATTAATCGCTTGTCTGAAACAAATGTTCCGGGTGTATTTGCGGCGGGGGATGTTGTGGATACGAAATTTAAACAAGCTATTACTGGCGTAGCAGAAGGAGTAACTGCGGCTTATTCGGCATATGAATATCTTCAAAATGCTGAACACGTGTAAAAAGTTAGTTAAATATTTGAGCGGGCGTTATAAGAGTGAACGAACGGGAAACAAAGGTGAAGAAAGTTGGCGTATGCCTTGGGCTTTATGTTATGCCAAATGGAAAGCCGGACTTAGCTTCGAGGCTTCGAGTTGAAAAAGCAGTTGAAATGCTTCATAGTGGTGAGTTAACTCATCTTATTTTTTCTGGCGGGCGTAATGCGAACACAATTGGCAAGGGAAGAAAAACAACTGAAGCGCTTGCAATGATTGAACATGCTGAAAAGTACGCTAAAGCGATTGGTTTACCTGCTAGAAAATGGAATTTTATAAGCGAAAACGACTCGCATAATACAAAAGAAAATGCACGGAATTCGCTGTCTTTGGTGCAACGTCATAACCCTAAAGAAGTTTTAGTTTTTACTCATCCGCAGCATGCTGAACGTACACGCAAAATTTTCCATGACGCTGGATATGGCAATCGCGCTTGGAAACTAAAAATAGTTAGCGTTCCAGTAATTGCCCAGCATAATTATCAACGCCCTTTTGTAGCAGCGTTTAATTTCATTGTTGATAAAATAGAGCACGCTAAACGCAAAAAACAAATGCGATAATCTGAAGTCTTGCTTTAGTTTATATAGCGAGCCATCATTATTTCTACTATGAACCGCGGCTTATTTCTCTTGTCATTTACGTTTTTACTCTTGTTTGGAAGCATAATTGTAAATGCACAAACAACCGCTTCTCCACAAAATTTTCATGGAAAGGAAATTCAAACACTCGTTGACTATTTGCGTTCGCTTAACTACACCGCTGAAGCGGATAATATAGAGAAGTACTTGAATAATAGCAACATTATTATTGAACCACTTTCGGGTGGGCAACATGGATTGAATAAGTGGCCACAAGGTCCGATTTATGTTGATCCGGGTGCATTTAACCATCCAAGGCTTCCGTGGAATAAGTCTAAGCCATCTGATGAAAGTGCTATGATTAGTTTGGCTTCAACACTGTTGCATGAAAAGTATCATTCTGAACACCATGGTTTTTGGAAGCGCGTAGGGAGCAATGGCGGGCATAAGCTAGGCGGGGATAATCCAATGGAAGTTGAAGGTTGGAACGTTACAATGGACTTTTTGGACAGAGCTATTAATGAAACGCTGAAAAAAGCAAACAATGCACAAACTGCAGCTGAAAAAGAACATTGGCTTGAACTTGCAGACCAAC
Organism: Microcaldota archaeon; assembly: GCA_023247085.1. Taxonomy (GTDB): domain Archaea; phylum Micrarchaeota; class Micrarchaeia; order Norongarragalinales; family UBA8480; genus JAHFHC01. The sequence goes on from JAHFHC010000016.1 coordinate 3,427, forward strand.
TTATTGGCATTAAACTAACTCGGATTACGGACTACAAGGAAAATAAATATGGGCCAGAGTTATGGAACGCAACTGAGCTTGGCGAATTAAAAGGCAACGTAACTGACAAGCTAAAAAAACTTCAAAATGGCGAAGACCCTTCAGTCAAGTCCGTTATAGACGATCATAATGAGTTTGAACGAAAAGTGAAGCTAAAAGCCGCCGAGTATTTTGCTGATTTCAACCAAAAAGTAGACGCTATGACTAATGATTATGGTGCTAAGCTAGCACGGGTGCCGTTAATGGTTAACAACAAGTCCATTGAGACGCCAGTTAAAGTTGAAGTATCACTGTCAATTGATAATCCAAGTGACTTGGGCACTGGGCCGTACGTATTCCAAATTAATTTTCACGGTGCTGGAAATTCAGTAACTGTTCAGCAAAATGAATCCAGTTTTCATCCACAATACTATCTAACTATTGATTCGAGTGAAGTGACGCGTATTTACCGTTCTGATGTGCCAATGCAAACCGCACAGGAATTGCTTAGACGTGGTGAAATAACGGTTTCTTCCACTCCTCCGATTGGTCGACAGTTTGAAGACACTTGTGGGAATGGTTTACTTGATCGAGGAGAGCAATGTGATTATGGCTATGCTTGTCCGGAGCGAATGGTCTGCTCAATAATGTGTGATTGTGTTTATCCGGTTGAAAACCCGTCTGGAAATTTGCAACCTTTACCTCCGCGTGCGCCAATTCAGCCAGATAAAAATGGGAATTACTGGGCGATTATAAATGCATATAACGACAACACAGGCAAAATACCCGCATACTTTCAAGGGCTATTGGCAAACGAAGCTATAGCAATTAAAATCGCTGGCGTAAACGGAAACGTTTACACTTATGCTGCAGTTATAAAGAATAAGAAGCTTGAAAGCTTTTCAAAAAGTGAGTCAATATCTCCAACTTTACGAATTTCTTTCGATGAAAAAATAATTCAAAAAATCAAAAACTCAGCTGAACCACTAACTGCGGTTATGGCGGCGCTTAACGATGGTAGCATAAAACTTGAACCACTTACTCCGGCTAATCAGTTTAAAATTCTACTTGCTAATTTTGGAGCAAAAATCCTTGGAATTTTAAAACAAGGTCAATTTAATGTTAAACCAGGAGATAGTATCCAAATAACTTACTTAGGCCGAGACGCTACTCTTGTTGGCAACCCGTATAAACTGCAAATTGTCATTATTAAAAACGAGCCGGTTATGCCCGTGATGAGGAGCTATGAAAGTTACCCAATTGGCTACACTAACCAGCGAAGTCAACAGTTAATTGCACAAGCTCCACAGCGCTTCTCGACAAACGCAGGAATTTATAATCAACAATTAAACAATTACCGCGCTCAGTTGGCTCGCGTTTCACAAGTTCAATTACCGTCCTACGGTGGAGCATATCAGCCATCTGGAGTTTTTACAACCGGCTATTCAACAGGCGCACGTTACCTAACTGCAATTGGAGGAGCTAGACGATGAAATTCGGATTAAAACAAGCTGCAATTGTCATCATTGTAATGATTGTGCCAGTTGGCGGTGAACAAGTTGTTGCAAGCGAGGCAAATTCTCACATCTATGCACTTTTAGTAGCTGGAAATATTGAAGAAGCACTTGTTGATTCGACAATGGAGCGAACAATTGTTTCTTATGACTTACCTACCAATTCGGAAAAAGAAGCGTCTTGGTACTATGTGATGGGCGTAGTTGCAAGTGTTGCGCCTGAATCTAAACGCATTGAATTACAAGCGTTTGTAAACAATCAGCCAACTGAACAAGTCACTGCACAAATGGCAGATGTACTGGACTTTGCAAATAACCGCACAACAGAAGCGCAATTTAAGTCTAAAATGGAAATAAAACAAGTGTGAGTCGAATGCGTTTTTTTGTCTTAATTGCCTTGGCGTTTTTACTTTTTGGCTGTATTGCATCATCTTCGAACAATTTACCTCTGGCAATGAACAACGCAAGTTCAAGACAAATTGAAGAAACTTTGCCAGCACAACAAAGCGAAACTAGCAAGGAAGACTTTGAAGTTCCAACTGTTGCAGTTCAAGACGACTTCGTTGTAGACCAGTCAAAACTAATTGACAAATTCGAACGCGATAAAAATCTTTTTCCAAACTCAATTGCAAAAAGCGGTTTTTTCAAAGGCGATGAAACAGCTCAAGATATTTTGTCGGGTCATATTACGAATTATTCAATAACTGATTTTCAAGGTGCTTCTGAAAATAATAGGAAAACATTTGCGTTTAAAGTGCTCAATGCTTTACGCATGCTTGGGTACAAGTTGAACTGTGACTTTGGTTACTTCACTTGCTGGCATAACTTTCTAAAAGACAACAATTTAGTTGAAAGCGATATAGTTTCGCGTGAAGCGCTTGAAAAACTTGATCAACAGTTAGCAGAGCTTGAACGACGTGATTCAACTGCGGCTAAACGTTTTCCACTTTATGGTGAGTTTACTGAAGAAAACCTCGGTAGTGAACCTTCAAAGAACCATTTAGTTGCTTTATTCGTGAATGAATACGAATTACTTCCATTTAGCTTAATTGGAGATGCAAATTCGTTTAGGCACTTTTTTGCTGAACAACTTCCAGAAGGTGGCGGTAACGACTATGCAATTAAATGCAATTTACAACATCAATGTCTTGTGTCGTTTAAAACTAGTTATTATTCAAGCTTAAGCAATGAAAACAACACAAATAATATTTTCATAATTAGGGGTGATTTTGATTTTCCTGCTATTAATCTCCACGAATATGGCCATTATCTTGACAGTAACGTACGTGGCACAAGAGCATCACTTAAGCAAGGAATAATTAATACAACTGGATTCTATGCAATTACGTACGACTTAAGCACTGAGTTCAATCACGAAATTGGCTGGAAATACTATTCGCCTCGCGAAAATTTCACTGGCCACGAAGCGGAGTTTTTCGTTTCTGAATACGCAACCGGTTGGACGCAAGAAAACAAGCCTGGATTTTACACTGCTTACGAAGATTTTGCAGAGAGCTTTGCAATGTACGTTTTAGCTGGAAATGTTTTCCGCTGCAAAGCTGAACAGCATTCCGTTTTAATGCAGAAATACAATTGGCTTAAAGAAAATGTCTTTAACGGAGTTGAATATAGTTATGACAAAGCCGGGCAATGCAACGAATTTTATTCAAACTACCAGCACTATGTTTTAAACTCGCCTTTTTCAAAGTTTAACTTGAATGAAATTAAAAGAAGTTGAATAATGTGCAAAGAATTTGGCTCATGCGGCACGGTGAAGCTTTCGACGACATCAACAACACTTTTGGCGGTTGGGCCGATGATAAGCCAACTGAAAAAGCAATGGGAGACGCTGAAAAAGCCCTTGAAAAATTGCGCGAATTGCCAATTGAACTAATTATCTCTTCTCCGCTGAAAAGAGCGGCTATTCCTGCAAAACTTTTCGCAGACGCTTTACACATTTCAATTGAAATAAGTGAAGATTTCAAAGAACGTAACACTTATGGATTCCTAACTGGAGTGAATAAAGATACTGCTAAGAAAAAATACCCGCAACTCGTTGCTAAACTAAGCGATTTAAATTTTACTATTGAGGGCGGCGAATCATTTGCGCTTGTGCGTCAACGCGTTTTAAGTGGTTTAAAAAAAGTAATTAAGAGTGGTAAAAATACTTTAGTTGTTTCTCATGGTGGTGCGATTCGAACTATTCTACGCGAATTCGGTCAACCTCGTGTTGCTAATCCAGAAGACTTTGAAATAATTGAAATCACAAATTTAGTAATAAAATAGACAAAAGAAATTAGTTCATCTAAGTAAGAACTAACTTTTTGCTAGAAAATTGACAAAAACGCCCAAGAAAAGGTTTAAAAGAAAAAACGACGTGAAAGATGAATGGCTAAAAAACAAAATACTATGAGCGCTTGGACAATTGCAGGCTATGTTGCGGGCGTAGTTTCCCTTTTGCAAGTAATTTATTTATTGCTAGTTTACGGAATTAAACTAATTGTACCCCTGATTTTTATTTTAATAGCTGTAGCTCTTTGGACGCCTATTATTTATCACAATTACATAAAGCAAAAGATTAACCTAACTCGCAATGCTCGAATATTTTTGGGACTAATTAGTTGGTTTATATCAATTCCCTTAATGGGATTTTTCTTAAACATTTTTAGTTAGTTCATATTTACAAGAACTAACTAAGCTTTAATTGAGTTCATACAAAAAAGAACTTACTATTGGAAAAAAATTAATTGCAGAGGCATTATGACTTCTTCACTTTCTGAACAAATTGGAATATTACTACTCGGTGCGCTAATTACTTTAATTTTTACCTATTTAGCCAATGCACCATCACTTATTCTTCCAGCGATTAGTGTATTGGCTGCAATAATTGCAATCATATTCAGAAAACAGATCAAAGAACAAATCTTTTGCAATTATTGTTTAGGTAATGGTTCGTTTCGTTGCCTAAATAATTTTTGCCAATCTGGGCTAATCCGTGCAGTTCCGCGAGTAGCTAGTTGGAGCAATGCTCAAGTAAAAAAAGAAGCAAATTCATATACGTATGAAGTTTCTAATGTGGGTATTGATAATCCCAATAATTTTCCCGGTGCGTTTGAAATTATCGGAATTGTTCGCAAAATTGGCTTAAACAATATAGTGGGTAGCTATAAGTCGAATGTATTAAAAATAAACTCAAAAAACATGGTGATTCCAAGAATTGCTATTGAACTAGATAATGCCGAAATGCTTAATTTAGAGTATGGCTTCAAACGACCAATTGAAACCGGAGACTTGTATGCTAGTTTTGACGTAAACTTAGTTGGTCCAGGATATCTTTGTACCGCGTGCGGAGGGACTGGAAAATCAATTTGTACTAATTGCAAAGGAAAACGTTTAAACACCTACTAAGTAAACTGCTATCATTTTTTCTTTTTTCGTTCCCACCGTTCTTAGGTATTCCATTTTTTGAAAGATGCTGTTTTTTGGTTCTTTTGATATAAAAGTTGTGTTTAGGCAAGGGAAAGCAGGACACTTTTGCAGTTTAATATCTATAAAGTAAACTCGAATAGTGAAATGCGCTAGCACATGAGTAATTTGGTACACCGTAGCGATGTTAAGAACGAAGAAAATATAAAATAGAACAAAAATAGCTAATAGCGGTGAAGCGTTTTTTCTATTAAACAAAATTGTGCTATAATTTATTTTAGCGAAATTTTAAAAACTTGTTTTCATTATTTAGAATAAAAATTATTGCATGTGCTTATCAATTAATTTTCAATAATAATTACTAAAAAAGCAGTTCATATAAATATGAACCTTATTCTAATCTTCGAACAAATCTATGTAGTTCGGGTTGGCTTGCAATGGCTGGTGCAATTCATATTTTGCCTAATCCCGCGCGTTCAAGAAAACCAAGTTCTCTAAGTTGATTGATTTCATTTCCAATGGCTGCGCGTAGATTGTGCTCTTTTTTTAATTCTGGAAGCGGCGATCTACCTTGCACTGGATTAACTTCACAGTTTACTTCAAATACTAACTTTTTCATGTTCATTGGCTTACCTTCTTTTAGGAGCCTTGAAAAAATAGCGCTATGTAATCGTACCCTGCTTCCTTGTAATCCTTTATGTTCATAATAAGCACTTAGTGGCATTTTTACATCACCGGTAAATTAAATACGCGTACTATTTAAAAACCAATCGCAAATATTCATCCGTGTATGAACTTATTTTGCTTTAGTTAATTTAAGTGGATTTAATCTGCGGAAAAACTGCACGACTCTATCTCGTTCTTCTTCCCCTAAATTTTCTGAAGATGCGTGCATGGTTAAAACATTAGGATCATTTTCAGCCCAGTTGATTTTTAAGTTTGAAAACTCAACACTATGTATACCTGGAACCGGTAATTCGCCTGGCGCCATTTTTAATTCCACTGCTTTAGCTGCAGCCGCTATTTGTTCTTTTGTTCTATCAGATTTCAAAAAAACACTGACGTGCTTAAGATCTGGCCTAATTCCCTGCGATACTCCATAAACTGCCCCTAATTTACGCAATCTTTCAGTTAATTCCCACATATAAATCACTTCTTACTTATATGAACTACTTTATTTTACTAATCTTAACCGTGGCCTTGCAAGTGCTTCAAAAAAACTTAATGCTAATCCTCGAACCGGATGTGATAATTTACTGCCACTTATTCGAAACCTTGGCTTTTCCAAACTTTGTTCATCGTGCGCATTTTCAAGCAGTATGTGAAATGCACCGCCTGCCTTAGTCGAGTGTGATATCAATAAATTAAACGCTGTTCCCTCCGGATTTGAAAGTGCTTTTTTCACTTTTAGCCCAAGTTGCTGTGCAATTGAGCGAATGGTTGCGTTGCTTGTACTTAGTTTACTGCTAACTCGTATAACGCCGGTTGGTTTACCTTTTGGGTTCACAGCACGGTAAGCGGAATCTATATGTTGAAGTGCACTAATTTGCCTTAGCAATTCTTGCATAATATTTGCTCGCCTCTCACATATTTTAACTTAATTACGTTATTTCTCGTGCATCTCTTTTTTTCGCTGGCAACTCTACATTATTCTGCAAAGGGGTTACTTCTTCTGAAACAACTGGCTGCAATGCAGTTTGCGGCATGTCGTTCAAAAACTTTAATCGTTCAACAACCGAATCAGATCCTTCAAGAATAAGTTTACCTTTTTCTTCAAAAATTAGTAATTTTGTTCCCTTGCTAAAGCCATACTTCTTTCGAATATGCTTAGGAATTACTAATTGACCTTTTTCGCTTAACACAACACTATGAACCATTACAAATCACTTTGAAACGTAAGACAATGCTTACAATTCTTATAAGTAAGCGAAAGCTTACTAGGTATTTAAATGTTTTCTTTAAAATTTGAATCAAAACTAATAAAACTAATCAAACCGTAAGAGAAGCTATTCAATGATTTCAACAATTATTTTTGACTGGGGCGGCGTGCTAGCGTTGGCGGATAATGCCCTAGCGGCGAAGAAACTAGCAAAGAAATACGGCATAAATGAAAAAGAATTAGCAAAAGGGCTTGCTAACTTTGAACGGCAATTTGAAGCTTCGAAAAACTACCGAGGTTATTTTAGTCGCGTGTGTGAAACTTATGGTATTCCAAGAAAAGAAATCGAAAAAGCATTAAACGCAGCGCATGCAACACATATGCTTCAAGTTGCAAAGAAGTTAAAACGTCTAGGTTGGCCGCTTTATTTGCTTTCTGACCAAATGCATTTTCGTACACTTTACATCAAAAAGCATAATGACTTATCATTTTTTGATGGCTTGTTCTTTTCAAGCGAAATTGATTTTGTAAAGCCAGAAAAAGGCGCTTTTTTGTATGTATTAAAGAAAATAAAGTGTAAACCGCAGCAATGTTTGTTTATTGATAATAACGCAAAAAATGTAAAAGCGGCTAAGAAACTAGGAATAAACGTAATTCTGTTCAAAAGCGAATCGCAATTTAGAAGTGAATTAAAAAGGTTTGGAATCAAAATTGCTTAAGTAACAAATACTGCAATTCCCCAAATGAGTGCAAGTGCAGCCCAAATGTAATTTAGCCAAGTTGGCCATTTCAAAAACGTTGTCAAACCAATTACAACCGCTAAAATAATTGCCCCGCTCGCTATTACTGTTTGAAAAATCATAGATTTATTTCACTGTTTATTAGAAACTATGTTTTAGTAAATAAATCTTTGGTATAGCTCCTAATTATCCGGTTATTTTTCTCTTTTTAATTTCCATAACGAAAATAAATGTAATACAACCGCAAGTGGAACTGCATACGCTGGAATCATTACTAATGGAAATATTGTCATTATCTCCGTGCTAGGAGTAGAAAGGGAAACTCCAATTGGAACCTGAATTGCAAGGATTATACCAACTCCAATCGCTATTAGCAAGTCAATAATGCCTAAGTAATTCCAAATTTTTACTACTTGTTTGTAATTGTTTTTCTTTTTCCAATACCAATATGCAACAATTGGGGCAAAACCACCTACAAGCATGTCACCTACGCCAGATGGAATTGCGAAGAACGCTGGGAGTAAACCTTGTAAATATAGCATGATAAAGACTATTCCGAGAATTCGAAAAATTTGAAGCGATATGAGCCAATGTTGCGGGAATACTTTCAGTATTTTTTGCAAAGTTTTAGACGATTGTAACCATGTCGCGCCAATTGCTACTGGTACGATAAATGCAATTGGTACGAGAGGGGAAAGTATGTTCTGACTAACGTGGTAAAAGCCAAACAATGCAATAGCAATAGAAAAAAAGAACCATCCAAATAAAATTAATGCAGATGCCGTGAGTATTTGCTTTTGTTTAGTTTCTGGCAATTTAAGCGAACGAACACTTTGCCCGATTCCAAGCCAAAAAAATAGGGGAACAAAAAGCATCATGCTAAAAGTAAAAATAAAAAATTCAAAGCTCGTGTGTGCAGACATTGGAAACTTAATGAAAAGCAACTATAAAAAACACCGCGAGTGTTAGTTATACACTTATGAATAGTTTGTTCTTGCGCAATTTAAGTTTTGTACTCATTATTTTTGCAATGTTTTTTTTACTGGGCTGTATAAACAACCTGCAACCATCGGAATTTAAAATTGAACAAAAGAAAGCTAGCTTTTCCTGCGAGAAGAATACGGATAATAATAGTGTTGCAAAACGTGGATACGTGTTACTTATGGGATTAGGTGACCATAATAAAAACGGTTGGTACACTGAAAAAAAGTATATGGAACAAGACCCTAAAACTCAATTTGTACTTATTTACGACCAAGATGAGACAAAGCATTTGCCGGAAATAAGCGAAAAATTTCTGGCTGATATGCATGCATTGTTAAAACAAAAGCCAGTTGACGAATTAGTCATTTTTGGTGCAAGTGCCGGCGGCGTAACCGCATCGTATTCAATTGCTAAACTTAATTTTTCAGGATCAGTTGCACTTCATACATTATCCTCGCCGCTTAATGGTTATGGTTTTCCAGATGCAGTTCTTGGCAATAGACAAGGCTATTTACTAGACATAGCCCGTGGATTAGCGCATTTTCAAAAACCGTCAGATAACGTAAAGGTTTATCATCACAAAACCGTCACTGACACCATACTGGTTGATCACTATTGTAATGGCGTTACATTCCTCTGTAATGCAGTTCAGATTCAAAACAACAATATTGAAGGAAGTAAAGAATTTTTCTACTCAAAATATGATCATAATCCATTGATGAAAGTGGTTATTCCAATTGTTTTAAAATGTTATAATAAAAATTTAGTAACATTGTTTTCTCAAGAAGAAAGTGGAATTGGAATGGGTGAACTATGTACTGGAGAAGACGGTTGCAGAGTATTTTGCAGCAATAACCGCGGGCTATGCAATCAGTACTGTGAAACACGTGAAGAAAACCAACTATGCCGAAAGTTATTTTCGGGAGAACTAAATTCCGATGGCTAAATACGAAAAATCACAATTTAAATTAAATATGAAATAGCGTAGAATAAATGGTTGAGCTGGTAGTTTAAAATACTCCAGTGAAATTACTTTGTAAAGGTGGTTTGTTTAGGATGGTTAACTTAATAGCAGTGCTTGCAGCTGGAATTGCCTCTATGGTAATTGGATTTTTGTGGTTTGGTCCACTATTTGGAAAAATATGGATGAACATGATGGGATTAAAGCAAAGTGACATGAAAAAAATGAAAACCGGTATGCAAATGGGCTACGTTGGTCAATTCGTAGCTTCTCTAGTGATGGCATGGGTTATGGGAATGCTAATCACCACAACTAACGCTACATCATTAATTGCGGGGCTAATGGTTGGTTTCTGGGGCTGGCTTGGGTTCGTTGCAACAACAACACTTGGTGGAGTACTCTGGGAAAACAAACCAGTGAAACTATATTTGTTCAACAACGCGCATCTCTTACTAAATGCGCTTGTAATGGCAGCAATATTAGTTTCATTGCCATAGGGTGAATATAACAAATGAAAAAAACAACCAAGACAAAGGCAAAAGATAAAAGTACAAACGCAACGAAAATGACTTGCGATTGTGGTTCAGGCAAAAAGTCTGAAGCACGTTGTACAACAAATAGCGGCTCATGCAGTGGCTGTTGTTAAACGCTTTTTTCTTATTTTTTTATATTTTTATTTTTCCACTAACTAAAAGCTTATGCGGAACTCTTTCGGGTTGTCCAAAATATTGCTTTAAATACACTTTTAAAAGTAATGCCCAGATTTATATGAATACTGTGTTTTAAATTATACATGTCAATTGTACAAGTTTTAAAATTGGAAAAAAGTTTTGGTGACTTTAAAGCAGTTAATAAAATTTCTTTTGAAGTAGAAAAAGGCGAAATTTTTGGCGTTTTAGGGCCAAATGGCGCAGGCAAATCCACAACTCTAAATATGCTTGCAACTTTAATTGAACCAACAAGCGGAACCGCAGTAATAAATGGTTTTGACATAAAGAAAGACACAAAAAAAGTACAAGAGATAATTGGGCTATGCACTTCAAGCACAAAATTTTTTTGGGATTTTAATGCAATAGAAATTTTGAATTATTATGCAATGCTATACGATCTTGATTCTGGCGCAAGAAAACGCAGAATAGCATCTTTGATTGAACGATTTGAAATAAGTGAGTTTCAAAACAAAAAATTTGCAGAATTATCCACTGGCATGAAGCAAAAAATTGCTTTAGCAAAATCTTTAATTAATAAACCCAAAGTGTGGTTTCTTGACGAACCAACAAATGGGCTTGATTTAGAAGTCTCAAAAACAGTACGTAAAGTCATTAGAGATATTGTAAAAGAAGAAAATACAACGGTATTGCTAACTTCACATCATTTAAGCGAAGTTGAAGAACTGTCCAAACGAATTGCTTTGATTAACAAAGGAGAATTAGTTGTAGTTGGGAGTATTAAACAAGTGAAAGATGGGCTTAATTTTTTTGATACAATTTACTTTACACTTGCGAAACAAAGTGATGCAAGTCAATTGGAATTCATAAAGAAAATAGAAGGTTTTGAATATATACGCGTTGAAGAAACACGCGTGTTAGTCCGGGCTAGATCTCCACAAAAATTAATTGGCAAACTTATAAATGGATTAGAAAATAAAAATGTTAAAATTTATGATTTAGAGATAAAGCGCGCTTCACTTGAAGATGCTTTTCTAAAATTAATTAAAGGCGGTTCAGGTTCAAAATGACACTAACACAAGCAAAAGGGCATTTTTATAAACAATACTTAAAATTATTCAAAGCAGCTGGAGAATGGGAATTTATTCTAGTTTATCCGCTAGTACACTTGTTTTCAATGGGTTTCTTAAGCGCATTCGTGAGCGGAACAGACACCGCGCGTGTTGCACTTACTTACATGTTTGTTGGCGCATTTTCATGGAATTTTTACGTGTTAGCACAAAAGGGAATTACGTACGGTATTTTGCATGAAATTTGGTCAGATAGCGTTAAACACTTAGCAACTGCACCTGCTGGAATTATAGACTTTATTATCGGTAACGGCGCATATAGTCTACTAAGCGGATTAATGGCATGGTTATTGATGTATTTATGCGCAAAAATTTTCTTTGCATTTGACATCTTTACCGCTGGGCCAGTACTTGCATTAGGTCTAATTGGATTATGGCTATACGGAATGGCAGAAGGTTTAATTGTTAATGCCATTATGTTACTAAAAGGTCCAGAATACATGTCAATAACCTGGATTATAACGGGAATCGTAATGGTAACATCTGCAGTTTATTATCCCCTATCAATTTTACCAGAACCCATCCGCACAGTTGCATCGATATTACCAACAACTCACGCAATTGAATCAATTAGACAGGCAATTTTAGGTGGAAATTCAGTTACCCCTGGAATAAACGCAGTCCTTTTAGGAATAGCCTACCTGCTAGTGGCAAGCTTTGTATTTAGTAAAGCATTAACTAGAAGTAAACAAAATGGCACAATACTGAGGTTGTAAATATTTACAAAAATATAATACAAAATTACTTTGCTCCCTTGAAAATGCAAATATTAATGCTACTTGTTTTATTTGCAATTTTTGCAGCATATTCGCTTCAATTTCATGCATTTGCAGCTGATGAATATACTTACATGAACAATGCAAGGGCATTTGCAAGTGGAGAACTTGACAAAGCAAGCGACTTAGGCCGTTTTCCAATGTTTTCATTTGTGCTTAGTATTGCGTATAAAATCCTAGGAGATACAGAAGCAACCGGAAGGGCGCTAAATGTATTTATCGGGTTTTGCACTGCACTTGCAGTACTGTTAATGGTCTACTGGAACCAAAAGAATAAAGAAGTGGCATTAATAGCCGCTAGTCTTACCGCAACTAATCCTGCATTATTGTTTCTTGCAAGCAGAACTTTTTCAGAACCGCTTTTTATCCTACTGTTAGTCCTATGCACATGGGTATTGTTACTTGCATTAAAAAATGAAAAATGGTTTATTCCACTTGGAGTTTTACTTGTTTCGCTCATATTAACGCGGTTTGTCGGACTTTATTTTATTGTTATTGCAATGGCGTTTTTTGCATTTAAACAGCAAATTCTTCAGACTATACAGCGAAAATGGCTCTATGCTGGAATTTTAGCAGGCGGTTTGTTTGCATTTTTGCTTGTTTCACAAATTCCAAATGCTTCAAATAATTTTGCAATTTTTATTCAGGATCAAATTTCAGGTAATTTAGCGCTTGCAAGTGGAAACACAGTCGGACTTGGTTTACCGGACAAAATACCGTCATATCTACTAGTTACACCTTTTCTACTTGGCGCGCCGCTTTTAGTGCTTGCGTGGTTTGCACTTAAAGATCATAAAAAATTATTTCAAACATTCAAAACTACTTTTTCTGCTGATTTATTTCTACTCAGTGCCATAAGCGTAGTCTTAATTACAATAATCATGGAACTACATGGTTTCATAGCACCACGATTGCTTCGCTATGCAGCGGTTGTAATTCCATTCCTAGCAATTTTATTCGCTATGGTTGTCACAAAATTTACAGGTATAGATACAGAAAAATTTGCAAAGAAAGTGATGTACGCAATGATTATGCTTAACTTAATTGTCGGATTTGTAGTTGTCGGGTATTTTGGAAGCTACGAAAAGCACGTGGCATTTAGGGAAGCAGCACTGTACGCCAAAGATAACTGTAATAGTTTTCAAAGCAATATTGACTATGCGCTTCTTTACTATACTGGACAAAAGAATAGTGATGAAAGTAAGCCAGAATGCTTTGTTTTAAATAATTATGATGGGTTAACAGATAAACCGCCTAGTCAAAGTGGATATTCGTCAGTTTATCAATATGGAAAGGTAACGGTGTACAAACGATGACTCAAACAAATTCAATGAAAGTTGTTGCAATTATTCCAACGCTTAATGAAGAAGAAGGCGTTGCAGATGTAATTAATGGCTTCAAACGCGAAGGAGTAAAGCAAATAATAGTAGCTGACGGCGGATCAACTGACGCTACGCGACAAATAGCCGCTAAAAATGGCGCAAAAGTGTTAAAAGTTCCTCGAGGAAAAGGGAATGGCTTTAGGGCAACATTACAGCAAATAAAAATTCAAGTTGATTCGATTTATGTTATGATTGATGGCGATGCAAGTTACCAGAGTGGCGAAGTGAAAAAGTTACTTAAAGATATTCAAAAGTTTGACGTGGTTACAGGCAAACGACAATTACTAATACATGATTTGAAAAGCACAGTGCATGTAATTGGCAATTTTTTTGTTTCTATGCTAGGATCAATAGTTTACTTACACTGGAATCCAGATATATGCACTGGATACTGGGCATTTCGTGGAAGTGCATTAAAAAAATTAAAAAAAGCATTGACAGCAGAGCGATTTGAATTAGAAGTAGACTTATTTTCAAATACTGCTAAACTTGGCTTGCATCATAAAACGGTTCCAGTTTCTTATTTAAAACGCAAAGGAGAAAGCAAGCTACATACGCGCGATGTTTTTTTCATATTGAAAAAACTAGTGTCAAACCGATTCTAATCTTTCTTGCTAATAATAGCGTTTTTCAAAAAAATTTGATGGTTTTACTATTAATTGACCTGACTCATACCTTTTTTGAATTATATCTGCAATTTTTTTGCTTACGCCAGGTAAACCAAGTTGACCATTATATTTAGTTGACTTTTCAACTAATACTTTTTCAATCGAATCTAAAATACGTTTTTCATCTATACCGGTTAAGCTACAAATCTTTGAAAGCACTTCTGGCCTTTCGGTGTTGTTACGTAATACTAAACAGGGTTTTGATAAGAATAGCGCTTCTTCGGTTACTCCGCCTGAATCAGTTAAAATACACTTGCATTCTTTTAATAATTTTAAGAAGTCAAAATATTCAACGGGTTCAATTATCTGAACATTTTTAAGCGAAGCTAGTTTTTCAAATAATTTATTTTTTAATAAAATAGCTTTTGTTCGTGGATGAATTGGAAATACAAGGTTATGCTTTATCTTTAGTAGAATTGCAATCATCGTCTGTAATTTTTTTAAGTCATCAACATTTTCTTTTCTATGTATTGTCAATAAACAAAAATCATCAAACTTAACTTCATTTATTATATCTGAAGAGTCTGCTCGTTTAGCATTTTGAAAGAATGAGTCTACAATTGAGTTTCCAGTAACAACTATTTTATCTTGATCAATTCTTTCCAGCAATAAGTTTTTCTCAGAAATTTTAGAAGGCGCTAGTAATAATTCCGAACAATGATCTGAAAGTATGCGGTTAACTTCTTCAGGCATTGTGCGATCAAAGCTACGCAGTCCTGCTTCCACGTGTATAAATGGTACTAGTAATTTTTGACTGGCAAGAGCAGCCGCGAGAACTGAATTAGTGTCTCCTTCAGCTATAACTGCATCTGGAGAATGACGTTTTATTACTTCTTCTAGTTTTAGCAACGAAATAGAAGTTTGAAATCCCTGCGAACCTGAACCAACTTCAAGGTCTTCATTTGGTTTTGCTAAATCAAAATCTTCTAAGAAACTTTTGAAAAGCGAATAATCATAATGTTGCCCAGTTGTAACAAATACGTTTTCTATTTCACGCTGTTTAAATTCATGCATTATCGGAGCCATTTTTATTAATTCTGGTCTTGTTGAAACAACACTAAGAATTTTCATTTTAAGTCACCCCTGCCAATTCCAATTAATGTAAACCCTTTGGGTGTTTTATGAAGCAAGTGAACGCAGTCAATTATAAGCGGATTTTTCATAGCTTTTTTTACTTCATTCCAATCAATTTCCTGAAATATGGAATGTTTTGTTAATAACATAATGGCTGATGCATCGCGACAAGCTGTTTTGTAATCTTGAAACATTTCAATTTTTGTTTGAGTTTGCTTTACATGTGGGTCAAAAACACTTACATTAAATTCCTTTGCTTTAAGTAAATGAATAATTTCAAGAGCGGGAGATTCGCGTATATCATCAACGTTAGGTTTATACGCTATTCCAAGAATTGCAATTTTTGCTTTTTCTGGAATGTTATGTTTTTCAAGTAAAGAAACTACATGATTTGGCATTGAGTCGTTTATGTTTCGACTGATCGGAATTAATTTTGCTGGAAATTGTTCAGTTAAAAACCAA